>DAOQGS010000027.1:0-14391 GCA_035338675.1 Cellvibrionaceae bacterium | reverse complement strand
CCATCACCCCCAAATACGATGATTATTTAATTTTTGAAGGTATTTCGGTGGATGAAAAAGGCAAACAACACTATTTGGATGTACACATCGCCTACCGCCAAGCCTGTTTAAATGCCATTGAATACATGACCAAATTCGGTTATTCCAAGGCTCAGGCCTATGCCATTTTAGGTACCGCGCCAGTGCAGGGGCATATAAGCGGCGTGGTGGATATACCCAACGCCTGCGCCACCCTGTGGCTGCCGACGGATATTTTTGCCTTCGATATTAAACCCAATGGCGATGGGCCGAAGAAAATGGTGGATGGTTCAGTGGATATTCCACTGTCGAAGGATAAATAGTCGGTTTTGGGAATCGCGGCGGTTTTTGCTCGCTGTATTAGTTTAGCCGCCGGATTCCCCTTTTTAATATCTGCCAGCCGTTTTCAATAGGAGTTTTTTACCTATGCCAGTCTACGAATATAAATGCGCCGAGCACGGTTTATTTTTTGAATTAGCCACCATGGAAGAAGCCCACCTGCCCAACCAATGCCCCACCTGCAATAAACAATCGCCACGGGTGATTATGGTAAACCCGGCATTATTTAACTTGCCGCCTGAAGTTAAAAAAGCCCACGCCCTCAATGAAAAAGCCCAACACGCACCGGAATTTTCCACTAAAGCGCGGCGGGAAGATGATCATCAGCATAAAAAAGGCTGCGGCTGCCAGAATAAAAAGTCCCGCACCCTGCTGTATACCGCTCAGGGCGAAAAAATGTTTCCCTCCGCTAGGCCTTGGATGATCAGCCACTGAGAGGCCGTTTATTATTAACCCGGCGGCATTTAGTGCCGGGTTAATAAAAGCGTTTTTGCCGCTGAGATAAAATTCTTATTTCCCCAAGTAAATTGGGCCGCCGGGGATTAATACAGCAGGCTGAGTATTTGTGGTGCGCACGGTGTAATTAATTTTTTGACGGGCAGGCAAAATGTCTACCCGCGTCTCGCCTTTGCCTGCGGAACTTGGCACACTACGCCTTTTGCCCGCCCATGACGCTCAACGAATTGCGCTTTTTTATCGCCCTGGCCAAAACGCAACATTTTGGCAAGGCCGCCGCCCTGTGCCACGTTAGCCAGCCCAATTTAAGTATGGGCATCAAAAAACTCGAAGCCGCTTTAGGGCTGGAATTATTTGAGCGCAGTAAACTCGGCGTGCGTTTATTGCCTCAAGCCGAACCCCTTTTGCAGTGCGCCCAGGCCGCCCTCGGCCAAGTGCAAACCCTCAAAGATCTAGCCCAGCAGATGGGCGATCATTTGCACGGGCCGTTAAAACTTGGTGTGCAACAGGGCCTGGCGCCGGAGTGGTTGCCCCAGGTGCTCGGCCACCTGAAGTGGCTGGCACCGCATATGCCCCTGGTGCTGCAGGAAGCGGAAGCGGGCGCCCTAGTGGCCAACCTGCGCACCGGCGAGATCGACACACTGCTCAATTGCCAGCTTATTGAAGCGCCGGATACTGTGTCCCTAAAGCTCGCCGATGAAACCTATGTGGCGCTGTTGCCCGCCCAACATCCCTTTCACACCGCCACTTGCTTAAGCCTGGATGAAATTGCCGAGCGTTTACAAATTCCCGCCGCCGACAGCGCCCTGGTCATGTCCCTGCAGCAGTTGGGGCTGCGCTCGATTACTCTGGCCACGGTGGGCATTGAGCTATTAAAACAGGTGACGGCGGCGGATTTAGCCGTAACCCTGCTGCCAAAATCCTCCGCCCAGGCGGCGGTGGCCCAGAACCAATTTTTAGCCTGGCTGCCGGTGAATCCTGCGCCCCAGCGGCCCTTGTATTTGCATTGGCGCAGCAACTTCCCCCGCCATAAAGCCATAGATGCACTCAAGCGCGCCCTGATTACCTCCTGCAGCGTTTTTTGGGATTTCACCCACTGGCAGGAACAAGACGAACCCTACTCCCTGGCGGACCACTCCCGATGGTAAGCCACCCCATGTTCATCCAGGCCGATCTGTTATGTCGCAACCGCTAACCTCCATCACCATTCTCGGCGGTGGTACCGCAGGCTGGCTGGCCGCCGCCATTCTCAGCCAAGAAATCGGCGAACAGTGTCATATTCATTTAATTGAATCGCCGGACATAGGCACCATTGGCCTTGGCGAATCCACCGTGCCGCCCTTTGTGGGCCTGATTAAATCCCTGGGGCTGGATGAAACCCTGTTTATGCAGCAGACCGATGCCACCTATAAATTGGGCATCGAGTTTGTGGATTGGCGGGTTAAACACTCGCGCTTCTTCCACCCCTTTGGCAGCACTGGAGCGAAAATTTTGCGCCAGGAGTTTTACCCCTGCTGGCTTAAAGCCCAGGAACACGGCCCGGTGGCGCCCCTGGAGGACTTCTCTCCCTGCCAGGTAATGGCCAAAGAAGCGCGCTTCTTCCCGCCCCAACTGGCCCAGCACACCCCCATCGGCGGCGCCAATTATGCGCTGCATGTGGATGCCGAACACCTGGTTGCAGCCCTTAAACAGCGCTGCGCCAGCCGCCCTTTTAGCGCCCAGGCCGCGCGGGTGGTAAGCGCCCGGCAGCAGGACAACGGGTTTATCGAAGCGCTGATACTGGACGATGGCAGTGAGCATAAAGCCGATTTTTTTATCGATTGCAGCGGTTTTCACAGCCTGCTATTCAGCCAGTTTTTAAAGGTGCCCTTTTGCGATTGGTCGCGCTTCTTACCCTGCAACCGCGCCCTGGCCACCCGCGCCCCCAGCCAAGCCCGCCCCCATTTATACACCCAGGCCAAAGCCTCCTTAGCCGGTTGGCGCTGGGCCATCCCCCTGCGCTCGCGCACGGGCATGGGTTATGTGTATTCCAGCGATTTTATTAGCGATGACAAGGCCCTTGTGGAGCTGTGCCAGGCGGCCAATCTTGCGCCCAATGAGCAGCAGGCCCGCGTACTGCCCTTCGCCACCGGCCACAGGCAGGTGTTCTGGCAGCACAACTGCCTGGCCCTGGGCCTTGCCGCCGGGTTTATTGAGCCTTTGGAGGCCACGGCGATTCATTTAATTACCCGCGGTTTAGATTTTTTCCTGCGCTTTTTACCCCACAAGCAGTGCGACCCCAGCCTGGCGCGGGCCTACAATCTGCGCATGAATAAAGACTTTGCTGAGGTGCGGGATTTTGTGCAGCTGCACTACGTAAAAAGCCAGCGCCAGGACAGCGCCTTTTGGCGCTACTGCCAAAGCCTGCCCATAAGCGACAGCCTCCACGAGCGCATGGATTTATTCACCGCCCAAGGACTAATTGATGAGCGCAGCGACGATTTATTTCGCCCCAGCAGTTGGCTGGCCATTTTTGAAGGCATGGGCATCAGGCCCCGCCACAACTCCCCCAAGGTGGCCCACTTATCTGCCGAATTACTGCACCAGGAATTGACCAAAACCGCTGCCGCCATCAATACCATGGTAAAAACCCTGCCCAGGCAGGAGGAGTTCTGGCAGAGCGCGGCGCAGGCTCAATAAAACCCGGCCACAAAAAAAAGCACCTCAAAGGGTGCTTTGTTGAGTTGAATTTACCTACTCGCAGATTTTATTTGCGGGCAAATGAAAAACTCACTCGGTTATTTTTGCGCGCCGCCTCGTTCCATTCCCCAGCGCTGGTGCCCGAGGTTTTCGGCGGGTAACTGGCCTTAGGCTGGCTGTAGCCCTGCATGGCAAATTCCAGCTCAATAGGCCCTTCAGTCAATACAGGTGCTGAGTGCACATAATTTAAAAAGCCCACCGATATGTGGCTATCTAAGGGCACCTGGGGCTGCTTATCCGCCAGGAACACACAGTCTTCGATATTGCTCTCCGGCTCCGGCAGGATGTACCGCCCGCTGGGGTCTTCCACCACACAGAAGTTACCCAGGTGAATATCCAAATACACGGTACCGGCAAAATTAGCCGCTTTTAACACCCCCACCAACTCGCCCACCGGATAAATGCGCTGGTCATTTAACGCCTGCTCACCAAAGGCCACCTGGTTATTCATATTGGAGGCCCAGCTTAAGGTCTCCAGCATCATGTTGGTGTCCAATTCCGGCGCCGCTTTGCCCTGCACACTCTGCTCAAACAGGCGGTTGATTAAGGCTTCCTGCTTGGCGTTCTGCTGCTGCAGCACATCGTATTTTTCCGCGATTAACTGCAGGTGTGCATTGTTGATGTACAGGTGATAGCCCAAAAACGCCACGCCCAAAAGCACCAGGGCGAGAATAAAGGTGGAAATACCGCGCTCTTTTTCCGACTCGACTTCAATCGGCGGCAAGGGCTCGTTGGAGGGGTTGGCCACCGGGGTAACCGGGCGCACATAGGGTTTGGCTGAGCGCTCTTGAATTTCTTTGGACAGGCGGCGCATTAAAAACTTGGTGCTGTCTTCAATCTCCTGGCGCACTTTGGCGATGTGGATCTCAAACAAGCGGCCTATCTGCAATTGCACCCGCGCTAAATCGTTGGCGGGCGGCAACTCATCCAGGCTCGCAGCGGCCGGAGCAATCGGCATCTCCTCTAAATCCGCCACTATATCCAGAGTGCTGGCATGGGGCACTTGCTCCGCCTCCGGCGGCTCGGCACCGATTAGGTAGATATTCAAGCTGCCCATCAGCTTTTCTAAATCCACCTGCTTAATCACTTCCTTGGAAATAATATCCAAGGCCCCCAAGGCGCGGGCCTGGCCCACGTACACATCGCCCTGTTCGGAGGTGTACATAATCACCGGGATCAGCGCGGTGCCCGGGTTGGCTTTAATGATTTTTAATGCCGCTAAGCCGTCCATGCCCTCCATGTGGTGATCCAAAAAGATCACACTGGGTTGACGATAGGAAAGGTACCCCAGGGCTTCTTCGGCGGAATTGACGGTATCGACATCTACATCGAACCGCTCAAGCATTTTGCGCAGGCGTACCTGGGCCGTTTTGGAGTCATCAACTATCAGTACGCGGCGTTTGGCCATGAACAGACCCTTATGCTGTTATTTTTCGCTAAGTTATAACACAGTTGGCCCTTGTTGGCCGGATATTGGGCACAGGCTTTTAACGACGTGATTTTCTTGGCATTTTTCCTCGAAGGTTCAAGGCCCGACCATTTCACTAGCTTAGCAGGCCAACTAAGGTTTGACCGCTGCAATCAGCCGAGACTGGGACATGGCTAATACAACCCTGATGATTACAACCGGCGCGAGCCTTCAGAGGGACGAAAGAACTGTGCGCATTATGCGCATCATTAAAGAAGAAAGAAAAAATTGGTACGGACCATTTTTCGGGCGCCACCAACTCCCACGCCGCAAGTTGGCCCCTTACAGCTTGTTGAAATACTACCTTGCGCGCGTTGGCGGCGTTAAATTTGGCGAAAAATCCCTCATATACTGCCTGTAAACTGCGGCTTTTTCGCCAAATTTGCCAGAGCGTCGCCGCCTAGGTATTTCAACAAGCTGCTAATTATTGTTTGGGCAGTTCGTTGTTACATACGCCAGCACCGCATTTAGTGTCAGATACGCAACAATTATTCTTTTGTCGCTTGCGCCAAAATAACGCTATACCTACCACCACCAAAGGAATTGCGCACCAAAGCGCATCAAGGAAATACGCACTCAACGATATTAAAGAACTCGCACCTATCAATGCTGCAAGTGGCACCAGACAACAGGCCGCGCAAGCAACTCCAATAACGAATAAGCCTTTAGATTTCGAATTTTGCATAAACAGCCCCTATTGGCATCAAGTTAAACCCGGGGACTCTAAAACCTGAAGCAACTTCAGGTACAAGGAGAAACAATCAAAAACGTGATGCGCGTCACACAAACAAATTCGAATAAATTAATTTCGTTTTTATCTATTCAAATTCAAAAAAACCCCTTGTATGGTTACATCAAGAACTTACAAATAAACGCGTTAATTTGAAATTTAAATGTAACACTCCAATTACATAATTTTGAAAACTGTTTTTTAAATGCTTAAAAGACTTGCCAGCCACATTTAATTGAATGCAAATTATGTATTTAACGCTTCAATTATAGTGCAGGCATTTGCGGAGGGATCAAATGCGCAACAGCTTCTACACTCAGTAGCGAGGGTGTGCATAGCGACATTAAGCCGCTGTAGCTGTGATATTTTCTCTTGAATTATGTTGATTTGCTGGTCGACTAGAGCCAAGACCGGCCTACAATCCTTAGAGGTTTTGCCAAGTTTTATTAAAGATGCAATTTCTTCGAGCGAAAAACCAAGCTTTTTTGCGCTCATGATAAATCTGAGCTCTTTGACTTGCTGGTCGCTGTAAAATCTGTGCCGTCCGTCACTTCGATGGGCGGGAGACACCAAGCCTATTTTCTCGTAGTATCGCAGGGTTTCTATACTGCAGCCCAATTGTTTTGCAACGCTGCCAATTGCCAACATATGTACGCCCTTAAAGTAATGCACCAAGACCCTGCATGCTAATCCCAGATACGTTTCGAATCAATACGAAGTAAATATTTTCAAGCGCACAATAAGTGTGCACGCATTTAACTTATTCTTGGGCGCCCTGCAACTTAGCAGACATATTTCTTACCTAGAATTATTGGGCTTGTCCTCTCGTTTAGCTACACGTAAATCTTTCCATCAACTTTAAAAAAGGGTTAATTATGAAAAAAATCATCGCCGTTTCAGCCATGCTCCTTTCCTGCTCTAGCCTTAGTATTTCGGTATCAGCAAACGAGGAAGAGGTAAGCGCCTATAAGAAGTTGAAAGGCTGCTACACAGTAGTACGCGCGACAATGGAAGAGTCTTCTGTAGACGCCTCACATGTTATTGGCACATATAAATTTATATTGGTCCCCAAAGAAGGAAAGAAAAAGACATTAACAATAAGTGGTCCTGTAAGTGGGGCTGAGGCGTCTGGCTCTCACGAGGAGGGAGAGAGTGACGGTGAAATCCATGGAGGTCATGTATTTGGCACCAAAAATCGACTGGGTACATTCAGTTCTGGCGGTGATGAATTTGAAGTTACCAGCGCTAAATGCCCTGATGCAGAGGGCAATCCAAAACTGATTGAAGGCATTGAAACAATTTCGTTTGAAAAAGGCACGGGCATTTTTTCAGGTTTGAAAAAAGGAATTATACCTTTTAACACGACCTTCGACGCCTGCACCGACCCATCAAACCCAGTGGGCGATCTTTACGCCACATCAGGTGAACTCTGTTTCGAATAGGTGATTATATGAATTTGGCGTTTTCCGGCACTTTACTAAGATTTGTAAATTTTCAGAAGAATTTGCACATTGAGGCAGATTCAATTGAGGATGCACTTAAGAAGCTTGCCAATGACTACCCTCAGTCAGCGGGCGTACTTTTCGATGACGCGGGTCAAGTAAGAAAAGTCCATCAGTTATTTTTAAACGGAAAACAGGTTGATCCGGCTCAGTTAAGTAGCCCTGTTAAGGACTCTGATCGATTGGACGTATTAACCGCTATTGCAGGTGGTTGATTTATGCGCATCTCACTTACCCAAGTCGCGGCCTGTCCGACTTATTTTACACCTCTGCAAGTACACTGCAGAGAGTTACTACAATTAGGGTCTGTGTCTTGGGTAGGTTGGATGCGAGAGCACGTTGTTAGTATTCAAAAGATGATTGCAGAATATAGTGCTAGTGTAGTTGTCGCGGGCTGCTCGTTGGAATACAAAGGCCCGTGCCTTTTTCATGATGGTGAAGTTATAAATATTCGCACGCATTCTTCGGTGCTAAAAAAAGGCATTCTAATCCAGGGTAACTCAGATTTTTTTTTGGACTCTCATCCTCTTGCCAGCTTTAAGATCTATTTCAGGCCTGTGAATATCGGCGATCACACCAGCTCCGCAGCAACCTCTGGCCATCTAAACCCTGATATTCAATCGCTCTTCACTCCAGAAGAACGTAGCGACTTAATGCCCCAACGGTTTGTAAAGCAGAACATGAGCAAGATAGAAAGTGAAGGGATGCTAATTGCCACGCATCAAGAGCCGTTCAGGCTGAATCGCTACGCCATGGACTTTGCTGACCAATGGGCCTTTATAGAGTCAGCCGCTTTTTGTTCAGTTAGTCGCGAGGCATTAGCAATATCAGGAGGAGAGCACTTCGATAAATTGGTGACAGGCATTTCTAAGCCCCTTCAATCCTACCATCTCGATCTTAAAAAACCTTATTTTTTACTCGACGAAGGCCTTGTAGACACCAAGGTATACATTCTTCGAGATGATATTTTCTATGTCCATAGACTAATGGGCACAAATAACGAATTACATGCCGTTGCAATTGAGCAATTCAATTACAAATAGCGTTCATTACGAACAGTCATTGACCAATTAGAGGTGTACCATGCCCACAACAGAATGCAAGTTGCAACCAGAGGAATTGGGGCGCTATAGCCGGCATTTATTATTGTCCGAAGTGGGTATTGATGGGCAGTTGAAGCTCAAAAATGCAAAAGTACTGTTGATCGGTACAGGCGGGCTAGGCTCACCTATCGCGCTATATCTTGCGGCTGCAGGTGTTGGCACTTTAGGCTTGGTTGATATGGATGTGGTGGATCTGTCCAACCTACAGAGACAAGTAATTCACAATACAAAAACAGTAGGAACGTTAAAAGTAAATAGCGCGGCCGCATCAATTGAGAAATTGAACCCTTTTGTAAAAGTTAATATTTACAACGAGAAGTTCTCCAGCGCAAATGCAATTGATATTGCTCGCGGCTACGACATTATCATAGATGGCACCGACAACTTTCCTACACGGTACTTAGTGAATGACGTTAGTGTTTTATTAGGAATACCGAATATTTATGGAAGCATATTTAAATTTGACGGCCAGGTGAGCGTGTTTTGGCCAGGCAAGGGCCCCTGTTATCGCTGCCTTTACCCTGAACCACCACCAGATGGCCTAGTGCCCAATTGCGCAGAAGGCGGTGTTATCGGTGTTTTACCTGGCATGATAGGGACGATCCAAGCGAATGAAGCCATAAAAGTCATACTCGGCATTGGTCACACTCTTATAAATCGTTTACTAATTCTTGACGCTTTAGAAATGACATTTCGAGAACTGTCAATCTCTAGGCGTCACGATTGTGAAATTTGTGGTGACCAGCCAACCATACATGCCCCAATAGATTATGAAGTTTTTTGCGGTATAGATAGAGGCAAAACGGCTGAATCAGCGCAAAATATAAATTGCACTGAATTAGCAAATCTTCTAGAGGAATCATCCGATTTGATTCTATTAGATGTGCGCACACGCGCTGAGCGCCAAATCGCCAAAATCGAAGGCTCTATCCATATACCATTAGATGAACTAAAAGAATCCGTAGAAATTCTTGATAAGAATAAATTGGTCATAATTTACTGCAAAACAGGTGTTAGAGGGCGCAAAGCGCAGGATTATCTAATAACAGAAGGGTTTGAGAGGGTATTCAACCTTGAAGGAGGCATTGTGGCTTGGTCCGCACAAATCGATCAATCGATTGCCGCTTACTGATTGGAATATAATTATGACCTGCCTGCATGAAAATCTTTCGGCGCTTGATAAATTCTATGAAGAAATTAATAGCAGTATTATAGATCGTGACGCGAAAGGCGAACCCATTTCTAAAGCTGTGTTTCAGCGCTGCACTGAATTAGGTCTGTATTCGTTTGGCATACATAGCTCTCGTTCTTCCTGCTCTCCCATTACCTGGGGAAAACACCTTGAACAACTTGGTTATCGCTGCCTGGACTCTGGTTTAGCCTTGTTGATTTCACTTCGCGCGGGGCTGGCAAACACAATACTCAGCGCAAATAAATCAGCGCTCAATCATGCCTATCAGGAAGGGTTAAGGATTGGCAGTATAGTTCCAGCTTTTGCCTACACAGATGGAGCAGATCCATT
Source organism: Cellvibrionaceae bacterium (assembly GCA_035338675.1). GTDB lineage: Bacteria > Pseudomonadota > Gammaproteobacteria > Pseudomonadales > Cellvibrionaceae > CAMCXE01. The sequence goes on along the minus strand of DAOQGS010000027.1, from coordinate 4,514 downwards.
TTCGTTCAACACTCAGGCGCACAAAGTGGAAGGAGGTTATGTCGTCAACGGAAAAAAATTATACGTAACCGGTGGCGCCACAGCAGATTTGTTCGTTGTTTACGCGAACAAATCAATTGGAAGCGGGACAGATTTGGGCGTTTTCTTGATTCAGAAAGAATCCAAAGGCCTTAAAACCGAGATTGCTGATTTGGCAGGTTTGCGCACAGCAGGAATTGCCACTTTAATTTTAGAAAATTGCTTTGTACCAATTGATCACGTGCTTCAGGAGCATGATGGACTAAGTCATGTGCAAAAATTTCTCAATGAACGCCGGCTTTTTTTGGTAAGCCCGCTTATAGGTCAAATGAGGAAAATATTAGAGCATACGATAGATGAATTAAGCGAACGAATTCGATACAACGCGCCGTTGACTTCCATGCAATTCGTACAAGCTCAATTAGGCCGCATGTATACACTATACGAAACAGCAAAGGCCTCTTTATATTCTGGGCTATTACGCCAGGCCAGCTCGGACTTCGATACTTATTGGGATCCAGTAAACTCGAGTGCCAAACTATTCATTGTTGAAGCCGCCATTGAGCTCGTACAGATTTCGCAACGACTTTTAGGTGGTGATGGATATTTGCGCAGTCAACATGTAGAGCGATTTTACAGAGACTTCGCCGGATACATCCCCGGAGGGGGATCCCAAGACACTCTCCTGGTCGATTTAGGAATAAATGCAATCACCAAGCGACAGATGTTAGCAATTGAGAGACGTTTTTCACAAGACACAACAATCAATTAAATTCTACGGAAAAGAGGATAATTTCGTGTTAAAAATACTCCCCCTCATATTTTTATTTTCCACAGCGACGGCATTTGCCTCTTCCGATGAAGAGTCAAATATGTCCGTCGAAATTAGTGAAATAGCGGATGGAATTAGATCCATTAATGATTCCGACTACAACAAAGTGGATGCCGCTAAGGTAACTCTAGGTCAGGCTTTATTTTTTGACAAAGAATTAAGCGGAAATAGAAACATCTCATGCTCCACCTGCCACTCCCCCATTACTGCTACAACCGATGGATTATCAATTAATCTAGGCGAGGGGGCAAAAGGTCTTAGCGTAAGCCGCGACCCGGGCAAATTTCCACCAGAGGCCTCCGCTCCATTGGAGCGGGGCCAACGTAATGCGCCTGCGTTGTTCGATCGCGGCGCCAAAGAATTTACTGTGCTGATGCACGATGGTCGCTTTCAAGTCGACAAAAAACAACCCAGCGGATTTTTATCTCCTGCAGGGGACCTCTTGCCCTTGGGCTTCAACAACATGCTCGAAGTTATATCAATTTTTGCATTTACCGAAATTCAAGAAATGCTAGGACAAGTTGGCGAAAATGAAGTTGCAGATGCCGGTGCAGCGCAGCCCTTCACTGGAATTTGGTCTGCTCTAGTTGAAAGAATAAAAAAAGTTCCTGCTTACAAACCGCTATTCGCTGCCGCATACCCAGAGCTCGGAGGCGATATCAATAAAATTACTATTGTTCATGTAGGGCGAGCGATTGCTCATTTTCAATCTGCATCATTTCGTGCGTCGGGTGAAGCCCCCTTCGACCGGTACATGCGTGGAGACAACCAAGCGTTAAGTAAAGAAGCTGTAAGAGGATTAAAAGTTTTTGTTGGCAAAGGCAATTGTGTATCTTGCCATAGCGGCCCCTTTTTTACTGATCATAAATTCCACGCATTGGGCGTCCCACAGATCGGACCAGGATTTGGTGGTGTTGGCAACGATCAACGTGAAGATTTTGGACGCGAAGGAGTTACCCAAAATGCGTCTGATAGATACAAATTTATTACTCCACCATTGCGAAACGTCGCGTTAACTGGACCATGGGGGCACGATGGAGCATTTAACTCTCTAGAGGCAATCGTTCGCCACCACCTTGAACCCAAGAAATCTCTTTTAAATTATAACCCCGAGCAGCGAGTGCTACCTTCTCGAGAAGATTTAGATAAACTTGATCTAATTGCACTGATGAACCCAACAACCACAAGCCAAATTGCATCTCGAATCGAAATAAATGGCATACGCTTAAGCGATAGCGAATTTAAAGATTTGATGGGTTTCCTCAACGCACTTACCGATCCCAAAGCAGTCGATTTACGCAAAACGGTTCCTAAAAAAGTTCCCAGCGGGGCAACTCTTGCGGATTAATCAACGATTGAGGCGGGGTGTTATATCACACCCCGTATCTCTATCACCACCTATTAAAAGTTTGCACAACCAAAAGCCAAACACAGAGACTTTTATGCCCTTAAAATACATCTTACTCTCATTTTTTATACTGCTACAAACCGGATGCTCATGCTTCACTCCCGAGGCTGAACATGGTTTAAAAAAAATTTCCGTAGCTGAAGTTTCAAAGGATATTTACGGTGGGTCTCCTAAGTTCGTCATTTTGGATGCTAATCCGGAGTCAGTTCGAAGCAGCAAAGGAACAGTTCCTAACGCAAGATTACTTTCATCTTATGATCAATATCGACTTGACGAATTACCCGCAGACAAAACAACGCCATTAGTGTTTTATTGTTTTAATGAGGCGTGCGGAGCATCAACACAGGCTGCAAACCGCGCATTAACTTCTGGATACAAAAATGTTTCGGTAATGGAAGGCGGTATTACAGGGTGGAACAAAGAACATCCGCGCAATTAACTGTACATCGATGATTTGACAAATACTGCCCAACCCCGCCCAGGGCGGCGGGCAGTTTTTCATTCATCTCTTTCGAAGCCAAATATTTAAATTTGCAAGTACTACATTCAGCTCCAAGGTAGTATTCAAAAATCTGTGTCACCCCTAAGCTTAAAGATAGAGGTAACATCCACATCGAACCGCTCAAGCATTTTGCGCAGGCGTACCTGGGCTGTTTTGGAGTCAGCAACTATCAGTACGCGGCGTTTGGCCATGAACAGACCCTTATGCTGTTATTTTTCACTAAGTTATAACACAGATAGCGCCTGCTGGCCGGAAGTCGCCCACAGGCTTGCAAGCCAATACCCCACCAAAACCTTAAAACTCCGCGCTGCGAGTTATCCGCCGCAGACGCCCAACACCCGGCAAGCGGATTAATGATTGGATGCAATTGCAGAGAAAATACTCTGCCAAGCTTAGCAGGCCAACCTGGCTTTACCCTAAAGACCTCGGTTAGCAACCCGGCGGCCTTTTATGTCGGGTTAGCTTTTTTGCCGAGTTAGTAGGCAAAGTCATTACTAGCTGTACGGAAGCAATGAATACCCATCATTTCAGACCGTCAAAAAGAGGGACCTTTTTGACGAGCCTACTTAGGATGTATTCACGGCGTGTCTGAAATGATGGGTATTCATTGCCGGTGCCTAGGCAGTAAGTTATGGTTTTCCCAACTCGAAAACAGCCTTAGGGGCACCCGTTGCGGATGCCCGTTCCACCGTAAACCCTAATCGATAGCCGAGGCAGGCACTGGGCAACCACATGGGTTGCCGCTGCGCTTCCGCCTTAGCTTAATGACATTGGGTTAATAGGGGCGGCAAGGATGCGGCGTATCAGGCTGCGAGCTACGCTAAAACACGAAAATTCACGCATTTTCGCCAGCATCAAACAAGCGGCGCCCCAATAAATCATCACGATTTATTGGGGCGCCGGGTTAATAGCCTTTAGTCCAAAATGTGACTTATCTCACCTACTTATCGAGCTTGAAAAGGGCAAAGGCCTCAATAATCTTTGCCATCAGGCAGCTGCGAACCTTGAGTTTTAACTGCGGCGCAGCTAGCCTAATTAACCTGGCATAAAGGGCCGCAGGGCTAATAGTTCGAAAAAAGTCGTTAAGCAATATATTGGCAAGCTAAAACCGACTATTTAATTTTATTGTTTGCAAATTTGATCGGCGACGCAGCACCGCTAGCTGTGTGCAACCGATCCAGCGTGTAACACCTGAGGAATCTCTGAAAATGCAGGCAGCAACGGCTGGCAGGCAGCATTAAAATAATCTGTTAGGCGGTTGGCGAGGTTCACCACTTCGATCATAACCTTGCCAACTCAATCGGCATTTATACACAGCTCAATATTCCAGCCCACAATCCGCGGAAAATTATTTACCCGGCGGCAATTATGCCGCGCCAAAGGCGCTAACCGCCGCGAGCTGCACTAAAACAAGAAAAGCCGCGCATTTTCGCAAGTGTCAGTGCAGCCGAGGCAAAATAGATCAGGACGATCTATTTTGCCGCCGGATTAATAATCCACCTCAATCGCCAAACACATCCAGCCTTCAGCCGTTTTCAGATAGGTAATATCACCGGCCCATAACTGCTTACCGCAAGCGGATTAAAAGTTTTGCAACTATTCAGCACACTTTACTCCCCCTTTCCGCGCGGGCGGCAATTTCAGGAGGATTTAGCCATTCGGCATAATCGATTCGCGGTGTAGCAGTGGTGACTACCGGTTAGTGCAGACCGTCAAAAAGAGGGACCTTTTTGACGAGCCTACATGGATGTATT
>DAOQGS010000026.1:0-14443 GCA_035338675.1 Cellvibrionaceae bacterium | reverse complement strand
GCACTGACACTTGCGAAAATGCGCGGATTTTCTTGTTTTAGTGCAGCTCGCGGCGAGTCGCACCTTTATCGCGGCATCCATGCCGACATTATTAACCCGGCACTAAATGCCGCCGGGTTAATAATAATATTTTCAAAAGCCGTTACTCTCATCCGCCAGCGAGCTAAGCCCCAATATTTACCTGCTTTTATAACATGCGCCCAACAACCGGTTAAAATAAGTTGTCACTAATGTATTTGAGTAACTTGTGACATCTACATTTGTGATTATTGCGCAGGCCCACAAATATATCTTCAGCGGCTTGGCCGCCCGTGTTGATGGCACAATATGACCGCCCCCCAGCTTTTATCACACGTCATTAACGTGTTTTCATATGGCTGTAATTGTTTATACTGCGCGCCGCCGATAAGGCTTCTGGAGCTATGGTTAGGCAAAGCTTAGCCAGTTATGGATGCAATCCGTGGCGGCTGAGTGTTGTTATCGTTGTTCAGGTGTAGCCAAGCGATGCGGGCGGGCAATCAGTGCGCACTCCCGTAACATAGCTTTTCTAGCTGCAATTAGGCGGCGCATTTTTGTGCTCTGTATGCCCAAGTGCAAATAAGGCTCGCCAACTTTATCCCAACCACCGGCGCCCAGATGTTTTAACCGGCTGTTAGCTGCCGAGTAATTCATGTGCAGCCCATAGTCTTACGTCCATATTGGAATCTCTGATTAAGTCTGACGGCGAGATGTTTTGAAAATGTCGCGGGCAGTAGGCTCGCGCCAAAGCTACAGGAAAGTGTGTGTTTGCAAAATATTCGCGAATTTACACTTAATCAGAGCATCCTATTTATTCATTAGGAATCATTATGTCAATAAAACTAAACACCTTGAAATTTACTCCGAAAATCCTCGCTCAATGTGTAGTGTGCGTGATGTTAGCCCAGGCGGCCAGAGCCGATGTTAGTGATGCGGGCATTCAAGGTGAGGTGCGCACGGCCCGGGCTGCCGGGCAGATTATTGAGGCAACCAATGTAGATACCGGCCGTGTTATTACAACGCGCACCCAAGCAGATGGGCATTTTATTTTAAACGGATTGGCGCCAGGCAATTACTCCCTTAAATTGCAGGGCTCGGATGCCAGTCAACTGCTGCGGTTGCGGGTGGGGCAAATTACCCAGGTGGTATTTGATGAAAAAAATACCCAAACGGAAGAAGTGGTTGTTACGGGAATTGTTGAAAAAGCCAGCAAAGGCGGCGCCATAGGCGCACAAATTTCTACTGAACAAATTAAAAACCTGCCGCAAACCAATCGCAATTTTTTAAGCGCAGCCGATTTGGCGCCCGGCGTTGCTTTTGTGCAAGAAGATGACGGCACCAGCAGTATGCGTGCAGGCGCCAGCACGCCCAGCAGTATCAATGTCTTTATTGATGGCGTTGGCCAAAAAGACTATGTATTGCAGGGCGGGGTGAGCGGGCAAGATTCCAGCCGGGGCGATCCATTCCCCCAGTCAGCCATCAAAGAATATACGGTTATCACCCAAAACTACTCGGCGGAATTTGACCAAATTAGCTCGGCGGCAGTAGTGGCGGTAACTCAATCGGGTGGTAATGAATTAAAAGGCGGTGTTTTTGCCGATTACACCACCGACCATTGGCGCGCACAAAAGCCGCGCGAAAAACTCGACCGCTATAAAACACCCAGCAATCAATATCAATTCGGCGCGAATATTTCAGGCCCTATTATTCAAGATGCCGTGCATTTTTTTATCACCTATGAAGGGAAAAATTATGCAGACCCCAAAGAGGTGGTGCCAGGTGACGGCGCTGACTTTACTAAGCTGCCTGCCAGCTTGGGGGCAAAAATCGGTGGAGTTGTGGCCGATTTTAAAGAGGACCTTGTGTTTGGAAAATTGGATTTCACCGTCAATGAACAGCATGCGTTGGAGTTAACGGCAAAATACCGCCAAGAAACTGAGCTTGCCGGCGTGGGTGGCACCAATACGCTGGAGCACGCCACCGATCGGGACAATCGCGATGTGCGCATGGCTTTAGGCCATAAGTGGCGCGGCGATTTCTTTTTAAATGAATTTAAAATTACCCACGAAGACACCCAATTTAACCCTAACCCCCACAGCAATGGTTATGGGCAAATCTATGAGCGGGAAGAGCAAAAAGAATTATTAAAGGTGGGTGGCGGTGAAGATTTTCAAGACAAGGGCCAAAAAGGCTTGGGCCTGCAAGAGGATTTCACCTACTCCGGTTTTGTTGGTCACAATATTAAAACCGGCCTTAAATACAAGGCAGTAACGCTCCACGCCACCGAACAGCAGCCCTACAATCCGCAGTTTTATTATTATCAAGGTGCCGTCAGTCAGCCCAATCGCGTGCGTTTTGGTGCGCCGCTGAAAGACATAGGCACCGGTAGTGTGGAGGCGGATAACACACAGTGGGGAATATACCTGCAGGATGACTGGCGTGCGACAGACGCCCTCGCTTTAAATCTCGGCCTGCGTTGGGACTATGAAGAATCCGACGTGTATTTGGATTATGTAACTCCAGCAAAAGTAGTCAGCGGCATTAATTCCTGGGACGCTATTAAAAAATCCGACGTACCCATTAATGACTATATTGCCAACGGCCACAACCGCAGTGCATTTAAAGATGCTATTCAGCCGCGCGTGGGCTTTACCTACGCGTTAAACGATGAGGGTTTGGAGTTATTTGGCGGTGCAGGCCGGGCCTATGATCGCAATTTATTTGATTATCTGCAGCTAGAAACCACTAAGGCGACATACCCTACCTATGAATATCGCTTTATTGCCCCTGGCGTACCGGGCGCCTGCGCAACCCTAAGCGCCAATTGTATTGCTTGGGATAATAAATATTATGCGACGGATAATCTCTATGCTTTAGCTAACAGCGATGGCGCCGGGCGCGAATTATATTTATTGCCCAACGAATTAAAAGTGCCTTATTCCGACCAGTTCAGCTTAGGGGTGCGCAGCCCAGTGGGCGATTGGAATTTGCAGGCCAGTATCGCGCATATTACCACTCAGGATGGATTTGCTTGGCTACTCGCCAACCGCCGCGCCGATGGCAACTTCTTTAACCCCGGTAAAACCTGGGGCACCCCTTGGGGCAATGGTATCCCCGGCTACGGTAATACATTAATTGGCGCCAGCGGATTAGAAACCCGCAATCAGTCCCTCTATTTGCAGGCGGAAAAACCCCGCGCAGAAAGTAACTGGAGCTTTTCCGCAGCCTACACCTACACCGATGCGGAAGAAAACCGTAAATTCCGCGAATATTTCGCCTTAGATTACCCTAAATTCTCCGATTACAGCTTTTTACCGGCCACCAGCGTGCCAGAGCATAAGTTAGTGATGGCCGGCAGTTATTTTTTGCCGCGCGGATTTACCCTGTCGGCTAAATGGAAGTTGGAAAGCCAAAAACCCATTACCGGCATCGATTGCCGTGCGGGCTGGGAGGATTGTAAATACGCCAGCGCAACCCCCGATACAGGTGAATTATTCGGCTTCAACCAATTTGATATCAGCCTGAAAAAAACCATTATCGATGACCCGCGGTATTTTGGTTCGGGTGTGGTGCTGCGCCTCGATATTTTAAACCTGGCCAATACCCGCAACGACAAGGGCTTTAATGACTGGTTTGGCGGCGCAGGCGAGCAGAAGCCCGACAACTTCGGCACCAGTGATAACACTATCGCAGGCCCTATGCGCACTATGAAAATAGGCTTAAGTGTAGACTGGTAATTACCTTAAAAGGCCCTAAGGAACCTCTGAAAAATTACCTCACTCGCCCTAGCGTCGTTGAATTTGGCAAAAAAATGCTCATTTACTGCGTGTAAACTCCGCTTTTTTTGCCAAATTCGCCTAGCTAGTGCTTCGCCGCCTACATTTTTCAGAGGTTCCCTAACAAAAAGGCGGCCCATCTGAATGATGGCCGCCTTTATTTTCTCTACAATTAAAGTTTAACGGCTGTATAACAGTGCACCATCGGCGGCACAGCTATTTAATAGCGGGATTAATACCGCATTTTTATTGTAAATAGAACGCACCACCAATAAACCCGCTGCCCGCAATGCCGCAACAGTACTATCTAGAATAACAATCTCCGCACTGGGGATTAATTGCTCTCCTGCTGCGGTTTTTTCCACATGTATGGGCAGCTGGTCAATTTGGCTTGCCGCCGCAGAATTAATAACGCCCTTGCCATTAAGCCACAGCTCTGCCAACACCACACCCACTAAAACACCACTATTGCCCCACAAATAATGCTGGTGGTTACCTTCAGTAATCATTTCTGTGAAATCAAAGGTTTCAATGGGGGATGATTTTTTGCCGTAGGGTGTGCGCAGTAAAAAACGCGGCGCAGTGAGGGCCAGATGGGCCGCGTCAGCACTGGCACGGAAGGATTGCCAAGCAGTGGCAAAGTCCTCAGGCGGCCCCTGCCACTGCGAAGGGTCGGGCATGCCAATTAAATTGCTGCAGCCAGCAATGTTCGGGTTTGCTGCACCCACGCAGGCGCCATTATTGGCTGCCGCAATCGCCGCAAGAGTTTTAAGCCAATTTAAAGACGTAAGGTTGCTGTCGGCAGCAAATAAATTAATAATTAAATTATGGGCCGATTGCCCTGCCGCCTGGCGCTGTTTCACCAATAAATCGTAAAGAGCGGATTGTGTGGGCTCCTCTTGGCTCGCTTGCGCCAGTTCCGCCTCGCTAATATCCAGCAGCCAGATTTTAATACCGTTATCGCTGGCGATGCGGCGCACGAAAAAATACAAACTGCGCCAAGTGGCTTCCAGATTATGGAAATGCCCGTGGTGCAAAATGCTGCGCAGGGTTTGCGCCATGGCTTGGTTAATAGCATTTTGCACTTCGCTTAGGCGAATATCTGCTTTTAAGGTAGCGTAAGGGGCGACTATGGAGCGAATTAATTGTTCTACATCGGTCTGCGCCGAGCCCTCAACCCCTTGGTTTAACACCTGCTCCAATAAAAAATCGGCACTCATATCGGCTTTTTCAGCAGATGTGTGGGCATTGGCCTGCAGATCAGTTTGTACACTTGCCGCCTGATCATCCCAAACCTTAGCCGCCCGCAGTTCTTCCAACAGGCTTTCAAAATGTTCAGGCTTGAGCGCTTTACGCTGCCACTGACGGAATTTGGCGAATATGGCCAATTGGTCCAGCAAATAATCCGGGTGTAAATGCTCAAAATCTTTAAATTCGATTGGCTGCTCATCAAATGGCAGTTTGAGCTTAATATCAAATGCGCTAAATAAGTCAAAAAAATTGTCGCGATCAACGGGCACTAACCGGCTGAGCGGTAAGCTTACTGCCCGGCTAGCGCGCCCGGAGAAATCACCCAAGATGACGACCGAAAACTCGCCTGCCGAAAACTCGCTTGTATGGTTCGATCTATTGGGTTTGCCGCTTACGCGCGATTCAACACTTATAAAGCTCATGGTTAGCTCCTAGGCCTATGGCAAACAACCACCATAACAAACTCCCCTCGCGGAGGAAACTAGCGGCAGTATTTTGCGGGCAGCACAGCTGCCTGCGTGTTGCTGGACTTGCCAGTGTCAGTCTTTGCTGATGTGCTGCCTGGCACGGCAGGCTGAGGAGCAAATGGTTGCGCAGCGCAGATGTTTAGCTGATCGCTAGTGGGGCGTGGAATTTACATTATTGCCTGTTGTTCAACTAATTTTTAAACTTCAACGGAATAAGTAGCCTGGATAAAGGAGAGAAACTCATCGAATTAATCAATTTTAAATTGATGGAGGAGTTCTTCGCTGTTGTGGTTTTTGCGATTGTCGTAGTGGAGGGAATCCAGGCTAAAGCTGATCATAATGTAGAGATCCTTATTCAGCGCAATACAGGCCATCATTTTGGTTGTGATTAATTCTGTTATCTCCGGCGGCGATTGCAGTTTTATTCCTATGGGTAGGACGCCACCAATAAATGCTATTTAGTAGTCTCCACGCTCCCTTCTATAGCTACAATTTGCGTCGTAGTTCTGATTGAACCACTGAACAAAATAATTTTTTGTTCCTCAGGGTTGAATCGCGCATTTCCGATATTGGCTGCGGGGTTTTCTGATATTAGGGTGAAAGTTGGGCTGGTAATTGCAATGTCATCGTGGGTAATAGCGTCTTCGTACTGCCAGCTGTGCCTTGAGGTCATACAGCCAACAATCACTTGTATTAGTCTCGACCTGATCTTACAGTTACCGATTTTTCAAGGGTGGCTGTCAGTTTAGATTTGAGCTAAATTCTTCTCAGCCCAAATGTGTGGCCGTTTAGGCAAGGCCAATTTTAAAGCTAAAAACAATCAGCTGACGGTTGAAATGGGGGGCTATTATGATGAAGCCGCTGATATTTATCACAACCCTGGTTACACACCAATTAATGCCGACTTAAGCAAAAAACCGACAATGAAAGCCGAACCCAGATAAGGAGTTGTAACTAGAGGTTTTTATTTTGCGGCTATCAATGTACGCAGAACAGCACACAAAAGCGCGGCTTAAAAAGCCGCGCTGCAATTTTAAAAACCAGCATCCCTGCTGACCGCACACTTAAGCCTTCGAACGACGACGGGCAACGCCCATTAAACCGAGCATACCAGAGCCGAGCAGCCACACGGCCGCAGGCAGTGGCACGGGGGCGGGTGAGGTCAGTTTTATCATGGTGTCTTTATCACTATCGGCGTGCTGCACATTAACGTAGGCAACCGTTGGATTAAATACATCAAAATACAAACCAGTGGGTTCGGAGCCCACGGTAGAAAGGGCCAGCCAACGCGCCAAGCCTTCGCCTGCGTCGGTTAAATCGCCGTCTTTATTTAAATCCTTGCCCATCCAAATATCTGCCGAGCCGCCGGGTTGGTCTTCCACTACATAAATATTGCCATCCGCGTCGATAGCTATATTGTCGGGGTTGGTAAATGCAGTGCCGACGGCAACACCTGTGGCGAGGTTAATGGTATTGCGGCTGGCAAATAGGCTTACTGAATTGGTGCTGAGATTAATGGCATAGACTTCGTGGTCGGTGGTGGTGGCCACATAAAGAATTTCGCCATTAACGCCGTGTTGAATGTCCATATCTTCCGGGCGGTTGTAATTGGTGGCGCCCACTAAATCCGCCGCTTTACGGCCGTCAAATGAGCTGCTGGCTAAATCGGCGCTAGCGGTGGCAGGCAGTAAACCGCCGTTAACATCGGTTAATGCCGCCCAGGAAAAAGCACCGGTTTTACCGGCATCAGCTTTAAGGGCAAAGGTTTGCCCGGCGGCAAAAAAATCGTTGCCGTTGCTGGCATTGGGTTTGGTGGAGGTAAATTTATACACCGCGCCGCCGTCTACTTCGTCAATAAAATATAAATTATTGGCGTTATCGAAAGCCAAACCTTCATGGGAGATGTTCGGTAGCGATGTAGTGCGGTTAACAAAATTAATACTGCCCACAGCAGCAAGTGGGTTGGTCACTTCAAATAAACGGCCCTTGGTGCTGCCGGTACCCCAGGATTCTTCCGCCGTTAAATAGCTGCCCCAGGGCGTCCAACGAGAGGCATCGCCGGAGACAAAACCCTGAGTGCCGGGCGCTACGATGGTTTGTGCTGTATTGGTCCAGGTATCCACCCGCATAACACCGGCTGAGCCGGTTTCATATGGAGTAAATAAATAGCGGCCGGCATCCACACCGGTGCGGTTGGTGTCGATCATATCCCAGTTATCGCCGTAGTTGGTGGGGCTGTTGTTGATAACAAAAGCCTGTTGGGTAAAAGCGGGATTGGCTAATTTAAAAGGGGCTGTTTCCGGTAGTGAACCGGCGGGCACACTGCCGATGAGCGGTGAAAATTCATCAAAAGTGGTGTTGTTGGCCAACACGCCTTGGCTTGCGAAAATTAAGCTTAATACTAGTGTCAGTTTATTTTTATTCATGGTGCATGTCTCCGCTAAAATCTAGTTAACAACAAAGGAGCACGCATCGCTGCGGCCACAGCGATAGCTGCCGCAACCGAGGCTAGGGACACATCATGAAAATGCAATGACGGAATTTTGAAGGTTTTTTAATGGTTTTGTGGCAGGCGTGACAGTTTTTAACCTGCCAGGCGCAATCCCTGCGGTTTTTAGGATTATTTTAAAATTTTGATCACCTGGGTTTGTGCCGCCTTGGTGGCTTCATCTAGATTCACGCGGGTTTCCAATTCACGCACCTGCGGCGTAAACATCATGGCTTCGTTAAAATCGCAGTTTACGCAGCCGCGCCAATCTTTATCATCAAAGCGGTAGGTAAATACCGTATCCATGCTTGCGCATTTGGGGCATACGGCGCCCGCGATAAAGCGTTTTTTAATGGGTGCTGTCATGGTGAATTCCACTGTGGCGCAATAAAGCTTCGATGCTGGGTTCGCGGCCGCGAAAATCTTTAAAACATTGCATGGCTTCCACCGCGCCGCCGCGCTCTAAAATACACTGCAGAAATTTCTCCCCGGTGGCGCTATCAAATAAGCCGTTTTCTTCAAAGGCGGCAAAGGCATCCGAAGAGAGCACTTCCGCCCATTTATAGCTGTAATAACCAGCGGCATAACCACCTGCAAAAATATGGCTAAAGGATAATTGAAAGCGGTTAAATTCCGGCGGAATGATAACCGCCACCTGTTTGCGCACTTCATCTAAAAGATTCTGTACACTGGTAAAACTGCTGCTGCCATACTCCATGTGTAGGCGCATATCAAAAATGGCAAACTCCAACTGCCGCAGCATCTGCAGGGCGGATTGAAAATTTTTCGCTGCAAGCATTTTATCCAGCCATTCATCCCCTAAGGGCTCGCCGGTTTTATAGTGGCTGGAGAGGTCTTTTAATACGGATTTTTGCCAACAAAAGTTTTCTAAAAATTGACTGGGTAGCTCCACTGCATCCCAGGCCACACCGTTAATACCGCTCACTGCGGCTACGTCTATTTTGCTGAGCATATGGTGCAGGCCGTGGCCGAATTCGTGAAATAGGGTGGTCACTTCCTGGTGGGTTAATAGTGAAGGCGTATCTCCCACCGGGGCGCTGAAATTACAGACTAAAAACGCCACAGGTAATTGCAGGCCCGCTTGGGTTTGGCGCCGCACCTGGCACTGCCCCATCCAGGCGCCGCCTTTTTTGCCCTCCCGCGCATATAAATCTAAATAACATTGGGCAATTAATTCACCGTCTCGATACAGGCCGTACAGGGCAGCATCGCTGTGCCATAAATCCTCGCTGTGCATAGGCGCGATGCTGACTTTAAATAATTGCTCGATGGTGCTAAATAAACCGTTTAATACCCGTGGCAGAGGGAAATATTCGCGCAGAAATTCCTGGGAGATGCTGTAGCGCGCTTCTTTTAACCGCTCGCTGTAATAGGGTACGTCCCACACGGCAAGATCAGTTTTGCCGTAAGTGGCCTGCACCCACTGGGTTAATTCGGCTAATTCCTGCTCGGCCATGGGGCGCGATTGCTGCGCCAGTTGATATAAAAATTCCAACACTTGTTCGGGGGAGCTCGCCATTTTGCTAGCTAGGGAATAGTCGGCGTAGTGTTTAAAGCCTAATAACTGGGCCATTTCCAAGCGCAGTTGCAGAATTTCCTCCATCACCGGTTGGTTATTCCACTGCCCGGCCTGGGGGCCGCAATCTGAGGCGCGGGTCATATAGGCGGTATAAAATAATTGCCGCAGATTAGCATTTTCCGCCTGGGTCATAATTTGTAAATACACCGGAATATCCAGGCTAAAAACCCAGCCGGGGCTGTTTTTTTGCTCAGCTAATTGTTTGGCCTGTTGAATTAATAAAGGCGGCAGGCCAGCAAGTTCGGCTTCATCGGTAATGGTGTGGAAAAAGTTTTGTGTGGCGTCTAACACCTGGTTGGCGAATAAACTGGTTAATTGCGATAAACGCGCTTTGATCTCGGCAAAACGCGTTTTTTTCTCCGCCGCTAAACTCACCCCGGATAAACGAAAATCCCGCAGGGCTAAATTAATGGCTTGTTGTTGGGCTTGGGAGAGGGTTGCAAATTCGTTGCTGTCGGCAAGGGCTTGGTAGGCTTGGTAGAGCTCATTATTCTGCCCCAAGGCCGTGTGGTAGGCGGTGAGGGATTGCAAAGCGCTGTTGTAGGCATCGCGCAGTTGGGGTGTATTGGCCACGGAATTTAAATGGCTTACCGGCGAGAAGGCTTTATCTAAACGGTCTTCGGCTTCTTCTAAGGGCGCTGCCAACGTGGCCCAGCTGGGGGCGCTTAACTCGTTTAGAAGCGTGGCTAGGTGTTGCTTGTTAGCGTTGATGATGCTGTCGATGGCGGGGTTGATGTGTTCTGGGCGGATCTGGGCGAAGGCCGGTAGGCCTTGGGGTACAAGCAGAGGATTAGTCATGGTGCCTTCCAATAACGGTGGGATCATGGCCTATCATAGTCGCTTCTATGGGGTCGGTTCTAACGGGTCTGCTCCAATACAGCCGCAGTAGCCTTAACAGGCTCAGTTTATTCGTGAGGTGGATATGTCAGTGCGCAGTTTTAAGGGTGTTCAACCTACAGTGGGGGAGCGGGTGTTTGTGGACCAAGCGGCGGTGGTGATCGGCGATGTGGTGTTGGGGGATGATGTCTCCGTGTGGCCCTGCGCGGTGATTCGCGGCGATATGCACCGCATCCGCGTGGGCGCCCGCACCAGCGTGCAGGATAACGCGGTGCTGCACATCACCCACGCCAGCAAATTCAACCCCGACGGTTGGCCGCTGACCATCGGCGAGGACGTCACCATCGGCCACGGCGCCTGTTTGCACGGCTGCACCCTGGGCAATCGCATTCTGGTGGGCATAGGCGCCACGGTGTTGGACGGCGCAGTGGTGGAGGATGAAGTTATCATTGCAGCAGGCGCCCTGGTGCCGCCGGGTAAACGCTTGGAGAGCGGCTTTTTGTATGTGGGCAATCCGTGCAAACAAGGGCGGCCCTTGAAGGATTCGGAACGGGCGTTTTTTACCTATTCGGCACAAAATTATTGCAAGTTAAAGGATGAGTATTTACGGGAGGAAAATGGCGCCGCTTCTTAAGCTCAGGGTGGTCGTGGGTTTACTCACAGCCTGGATACAGCGCAGCGAAATCCGGGTTGCCTCCAGCCGCCATGCAATGGCCATTAATTATTTCCTCGCAGCTTAAAAGATCGCGCCCACCAGCCTCAGCCTTCTAAAAGCAACGGTGTTAAATGAATAATCGACGGACTCTCTTTGGGCGAACCGCAAATTCCCACCTTGGCGGGCGTCACTGGATTAAGGGATTGGCAAATACGCAGCCGTAGGGGCGCCCCTTGTGGGTGCCCACTCCCGCGTAACTCTCGATCGATAGACGCCAGGCAAACACAAGGGTGCCTTTAGGATTCGGGCAGGCCCTAAAATTCCCCTCCTTTGGAGGGGTGGCAGACGCGCCTGCCGGGGTGGTTGCGGCGGGCGGGGGCCGGGAAATTCCCTGCTTAAAGACACTATTTTTGTACCCATGTGGCAGGGTGTTACTGGCCAGAACCTCGACCAGGCCCCACCACCCCGCCCCTGCGGGGCACCCCTCCGAAGGAGGGGAATTTTAGGCCCTGCCCGCAGAGACGATCCTTCGTTTACCCATGTCGGCCACAATAAAGCAGCACCTCACGCATTCACAAACCCCTGCTGGCGGGCAAACCAGCGCTGAATCAGCCGCTGTTCCACGTCCGTACCCGCCACCTCGGCCACGCAGGCCTGCACCCATTCAAGCAGGCCGCTGTCCCGCTGCAATTGGGCGATGCGAAATTGCAGGGCGCCGGTTTGCCGGGTGCCGAGCAGTTCACCTGGGCCGCGCAGGGCCAGGTCTTTTTCGGCGATGACAAAACCATCGCTGGAGGCCCGCATCACCTCCAAGCGCTCCCGGCCATTGCGCGAGAGCGGGTCGGCGTAGAGCAGCACACAATGGCTGGCCACCGAGCCGCGCCCTACCCGACCGCGCAACTGGTGCAACTGGGCCAGGCCCAAACGCTCGGGATTTTCAATCACCATCAGGCTGGCATTGGGCACATCTACTCCCACTTCAATCACCGTGGTGGCCACCAATAAATGCAGCTCACCGGCCTTAAAGGCGGCCATAACGGCTTCTTTGTCGCGGCTTTTCAGGCGGCCGTGTACCAGGCCGATGCGCAGCTGGGGCAGCGCCGCTTGCAATTGGCTGGCGGTGGCCTCGGCGGCGCTGGCGGCGAGGGTTTCCGACTCCTCCACCAGTGTGCACACCCAGTAGGCCTGGCGCCCCGCCTCACATTGAGCGCGCACCCGCTCGATTACCGCTGGCCGCTTGGTTTGGTTGATCAACACCGTGTTTATGGGCGTGCGACCGGGGGGCAGAGCATCGATGATGGACAGGTCCAAATCGCTGTATTGGGTCATGGCCAGGGTGCGGGGAATGGGGGTTGCGGTCATCACCAACTGGTGGGGGAAGGCGCCATCGGGGTTTTTGCCCCGCAGGCTTAAGCGCTGGGCCACGCCAAAGCGGTGTTGTTCATCGATGATGACCAGCCCCAGGCGTTTAAACAGCACATGTTCTTCAAACAGGGCGTGGGTGCCCACCACAATCTGCAGGGCGCCCTCGCCAATCTGCTCACTGACGCTGCGCTTTTGCCCGGCGGAGAGCTTGCCCGCCAGCCACCCCACACTTACACCCAAAGGCTCAAACCAGCGAGCAAAATTCGCCTTGTGTTGTTCGGCCAGAATCTCCGTGGGGGCCACAATCACCACCTGGTAGCCTGCCTCCACGGCCTGGGCGCACGCCATGGCCGCCACCAGGGTTTTGCCCGAACCCACATCGCCCTGCACCATGCGCAGCATGGGGGCACTTTGGGCCATGTCGCGGCGGATCTCATCGCTCACCCGCTCCTGAGCTTGGGTGAGCGCGAAGGGCAGGCCGTGCAGCAGCTGGCGGGCGAGCATTCCCGGCGGGGCAATAACCGGCGCCTGCTCGTGTTTGGCCTGCAGGCGGGATTGCCAGATGGCCAGGTTGTGGGCCAGCAGCTCTTCAAAGGCCAGCCGCTGCTGGTAGGGATGGGTGCCTGCCAGCAATGCGGGCACCTGGGCCTCTATGGGAGGGCAGTGCACAAAACGCAGGGCCTGAGCCAGGTTCGCCACTCCAAAACGCTGGTTGATCTCGGCGGCTAATAATTCTTCCGGCGGGTACTGCTCGAGCAGGGCAAGGCCTGCCGCCATGATCTGCCGCATACGGTTTTGGCTGATGCCTTCTGTTAGGGGGTAAATGGGTGTGAGGGTTTGCGCCAAGTCCGGCAGCTCTTCGGCATCGGCCAACCACTCCAGCTCCGGGTGGTAAAACTCCAAACCGCTCACCCCTAAGCGCGGGTCGCCATAGCAGCGCAGCGGGGTGCCGGGGCTAAAGCGCTGCACCTGCTGGGCGGTAAAGTGGTAAAAGCGCAGCACCGCCTGGCCGGAGTCATCTTCTATTACCACCACCAGGCTGCGCCTGCGGCCCTGCTGCACCTGGGCCGAATGCACCCAGCCTTGAATCACCACACTGCTGTTGAGGCTCAGCTCCCCCATAGGGGTAATCTGGGTGCGATCCAAATACCGCAGGGGCAGGTGGAACCATAAATCCTGCAGAGAATAAATGCCGAGCTTCGCAAGGCGCGTCGCCATAGCATCGCCCACACCTTTTAAGCCGCGCACGGCAATTGCCCCAGAGCCGCGCGCACTGGGCATCACAGCCGGGCGAGCAGCCATGGGCTTAAGCGCCCCGGCTCACAGCGCCCAAATGACAGCGGGCGATGGACTGGCGCAGGGCGTCGATGGCTTTTAAGCGAGGGAAACTCGCCCGCCAGGCCAAAGCCACGGTGCGGGTGGGCGCGGGGTCGGTAAAGGGCTTGGCCACCAAGAGGCCCTCCGCCAAGTGGGGGCCGCTGGCGGCGGTGCTGGGCAGAATCGTAATACCTAAACCCGAGGCGACCATGTGTTTGAGGGTTTCTAAGGAACTGCCCTCTGAGGCGGTGCGCACCCTACCGCTGGGGTCTTCAATATGGTCTTTAAGATTGGGGCAGGCCTGGATCACCTGATCGCGAAAGCAGTGGCCCTCGCCGAGTAACAGCAAGTTGTAGTCGGTGAGGGCATCCGGCGCTATGGCCTCCTGCTGAGCCAAAGGGTGGTTGGCCGCCATGAGCACCACAAAACGCTCTTCATAAAGGGGTTGGGTCACCACATCCGGCTCGGTAAACGGCAGCGCCACCACTATGGCATCCAGCTCCCCCTGGCGGATGCGCCTGCGCAGGGTAGCGGTGAAGCTCTCCTCTATATACAGGGGCATCTGCGGAGCAATTTGCTGCAGCTGGGGAATAAAGTGCGGGAATAAATAGGGGCCGATGGTAAAAATCGCCCCGATGGACAAGGGGCTATTGAGCTGGTCTTTGCCGG
>DAOQGS010000025.1:0-14498 GCA_035338675.1 Cellvibrionaceae bacterium | reverse complement strand
AAGCGCCCGCCGTGGGCCTCGGTTAAGCGCTTGGCAACGGCTAAGCCCACGCCGCCCAAACCGGTACCAGAGCCTTGTAAAGTTTGAAATAAACGAAACACCCGCTCCCGTGCCGCCTGCGGAATACCTGGGCCGTTATCCTGCACACGAATACATAAATAACTGCCGGCAGGCTCCGCGCTGATGCTCAGCTGGAATGACTCCGGCGCGTGGTGATGTTTAATGGCATTGCTAATTAAATTACGCAATACAGTTTCTATGGGGGCTTTGGCGGTTATCAGCTCAGGGATAGCAAAATGCACATGCACCTGCGCCTGCTCAGGCAAAACTAATAATTCCAAAATACCCTTGATCAGATCGGGTAGCTTAACCTGTGCCACCTCTTTGGAGCGCTTAGCGGCGCGGGCGTAGAGCAATAAATCCTCGGTGAGGTTTTCCATGCGCGCAATACGCGTTTGAATGCGCTGTAAATTATTCGCCACAGAGGGCGCAACGGCGGTGCCTAAGTCTTCAATAATCCATTCCGTTAAATCGGCAATCCCGCGCATGGGGGATTTTAAATCGTGGGATACCACGAAGGTAAATTCTTCCAACTGAGCGTTGGCCTCGCGCAAATCTGATTCCAAGCGCTTGCGTTGGGTAATGTCCGTAATACACACCAAGACGTGTAATTCCCCGGTAAAATCCAGAGGCGCCAGGCCAATTTCAATAGGAATTTCCCGGCCCGACCTATGCCGCCCGGTTAAATCGCGCCCCTCACCCATGGCGCGCAGGCTCGGCTTGGCAAAATAATGTTGCAACAAGCCCCCGTGGGCATCTCTGTAGCGCTCGGGCAATAAAATCTCGATGGCTTGGCCGAGCAGTTGCTCCTTGGAATAACCAAATAGGTCTACCAAACGGTGATTGACCAAACGAATAACGCCGGATTTATCCACCACCAATTTGCCGTAGGGGGAGGAATCTATAACGGTGGCCAATTGTTCATGGGCTTTTTTGCGCTCGCTAATATCTAAAATGGATGCCACAACAAACTGTTGCATTCCAACCATTAACGGGCGCAAACCAATTTCAACGGGGAACTGGCTGCCGTCTTTGCGCTGCCCAAAAAGATCGCGCCCCAGGCCCATAAAACGCGGCGTTGACTGGGTAAAATAATCCTGCCGCAACTGTACATGCTGCTGCCGATAGGCCTGCGGCATTAGGGTTTCAACCGGCTGGCCTTGCAATTCACTCAAGTCATAAGCAAATAAACGTGCAACCTCACTATTGCAATAAACAATAATACCCGCCTCATTAAGCACGATTATGCCTGCAGGCACCGCATCCAATAAGTCTGTGCCATAGGCCTGTAGCAGGGCGTGCCGGTCATCGCCCAGGGCGTCCTGGTCACTAGTGGGTGTCTGCTGCATTTAGAATTCCCCGAGATTGGCTTAGTGCTCGCGTACATTATTCCCAAATACAACAGGGGTTTAAGATTAAATATGGGCTTTTTACCTAGCCGCCATGCGAGGCGCGTGTAATACGGCTATGCATGGGCCCGTTTATTGTTTTTGTTATCGCTGTGGCTACTGTTTAGCAGTAGCTATTGTTTTAACTGAGGCTGTTGTTTTAGCCCGAGCCAGGGGCGCTAAGATACCCCCAAAGCACCCATGGCGCATAGGGCTTTAAATTTTAGATGCGCCATTATTTACCAAAAAATCGCCCGCCTGCAAGGCATCCCCAGGCCTTAAAGGCCATTAAATTAGCCTTCCAACAGCTAGGGTTATATGAATCACAGAAATTTATCGGGCTAACTAATACCGCTGCTGGCCTTCTGCTCGTCTCTAGGTATAGCACCGTTCAATAACGCTTCAAGCAAAACCGCGGGTTTAAAAAGCCTAAACACTCATGGCGCGTTAAATTAATAGTTATAGGTTGACTGCGAACCCCCTTTAATACTGAGCCTAGGGGCCTATGAAGAAGAAAGCAAAATCTGGGCAAACAAAAAAGTATCCCTGCCATTCTGTCACAATTAAGGAGTATACCGACATTTAGTGAAGCAGCTAAAAACCGGTAGATTCTATGTCGAGTTAGCTGTTATCCCAGGTTAATAACCATGAAAAAGCTGCTTGTTATTTGGCCGAATAATTGCTGCTCGATAAGCTTTCAATTCACATCAGCATTAATTAGAAGCCTATGATCAAATTCAGGCTCATGGGTATTTTGGCAAGCGACGCATCTTGTTTGCCAAGCAAAACATTTTGGTGGCAGCCAGCGGCCTCTATCTTCATAGTTGTTTTTAGCCCTTCACCTTTGAGGTTTTAACCATGCAAAAATACGCAGCAGAATTAATCGGTACCTATTGGTTGGTGTTAGGTGGCTGTGGCAGCGCGGTGTTGTCTGCGGCATTTCCCTCAGTGGGCATCGGCTTATTGGGTGTATCCCTGGCTTTTGGTCTCACAGTATTAACCATGGCCTACGCCATAGGGCCAATTTCCGGCTGCCATTTAAACCCGGCCGTGTCCATAGGCTTGTGGGCAGCGGGGCGCTTTCCCGCCACACAATTAGCGCCTTATATAGGTGCGCAGTTAGTCGGTGCTATATTTGCCGGTGCAACCCTGTATTTAATTGCCAGCGGCAAAGCCGGTTTTGATATCTCCGCAGGCTTCGCCTCCAATGGGTTTGCCGAGCACTCCCCCGGCGGATACAGTTTGCAGGCCGCCCTAGTCTGTGAAGTGGTCATGACGATGATTTTTTTAGTGGTTATTCTCGGCGCCACCGATAAAACAGCACCTAGCGGTTTTGCCCCAATTGCCATCGGCCTGTGTTTAACCCTAATTCATTTAATTAGCATCCCAGTGACCAACACCTCGGTAAATCCGGCGCGCTCCACAGGGGTTGCCGTTTTTGTTGGCGGCTGGGCTATCAGTCAATTATGGGTGTTCTGGCTTGCACCGATTGCAGGCGCACTGCTAGGTGCCTGGGTGTATAAATTAATTGGCGAGAAAAATAATTCCTGATTATTCGCCGGGTTCTAAAATACATACCTACAGCGCGCACCCCACCAGGGGCGGTATTAGCCCGCCCCTTACTCCAAGACCATTAAATTAACACCCCGTCCTGGCCTAGCAGCTTGTTTAAATACTACCTTGCAAGCGTTGGCGGCGTTAAATTTGGCGAAAAAATCCTCATTTACTGCGTGTAAACTCGGCAATTGCTCCTGCATTGCTCTACCTCCTGCATCCATGCAGTCGTCGGCAATTGCTCCTGCATTGCATCCATGCAGTCGTCCGGTTTTTTCGCCATATTTGCCTTGTCAGCGCGTCGGCGCCTACGTATTTCAACAAGCTGCAAGTATTTCAACGGCCTGCCAGGTGAATAATTCACCGGCACAGAGCAATTTTTCGCACAGACCCCACCAGCGCCGAGCCCTAATCTAACACCAAGGTTTACCGCCAGCTAATATGATGGCGGGCGGACAAAAAAGAAAATTTAGGGATTATTCTTAACCTGGCGGCTTTTTATGCCTGGTAAATGATGGCGGCAAGGATGCCAAACCTGCGGCGCAAGCTGCTGCGGGCTCAGCTAAAACAAGAAAATCCACGCATTTTCGCAAGTTTTAGCGAAGCGAAGGCAAAATAGATCAGGGCGACTTATTTTGCCACCGGGTTAATAAGGAGCCGCCGGGATTATTAAGAAGGATACCAACGGACCCCTGTACAGGATCTACCCACCCATAATTTAAGGATTGCGATGGTGCATAGTGTTCATGCCAGTACTAATAGCGAAAATCGGCTAAATCCCAGGGACTGATTTGATTTAGCCTAAAGTAAAGGAATGGTTTAGGTACAACCGGTTTTCGCTATTCCCCACACAAGCCTTATTTTTGCGCAAAAATCTCCAGGGCTACCCGAGCTGCGCTGGTGCGATTGTCTACTTGTAACTTTTTAAATACCTGTTCCAGGTGTTTATTAATCGTGCGCGGGCTAATTTCTAGAATTTGCGCCATCTCTCGATTGGTTTTGCCACGGCTAATCCACAACAACACATCTGCCTCCCGTTGCGTTAACTGCAAATGCTCTCGCAGCACTTGGGATTCATCCAGCCCTTGGTTGGGCATTAGGCGCAATAATATTTCCCCTGGGCCACTGTGGCCGAGCAAAATCAAACTAAATTCCCGCTCTGGCGCGCTGATTACCAAGGCATTACCCTGCATGGGGTTGCGGGCGAGCCAGGTTTTTAATTGTTGCGGCAATTGGCTATTCATCCACTCGTCATCGGCGCCCGCCTGTTGCAATAGCTGATTAACCAAAGGGGTACTCCACAACAGCGCACCGGTTTTATTCACCGCAAAAACATAGTGGCCCGCCTGATCCAACGCCGATTGTGCGCTCTGGCGAATGCGGGTATTGGCAATGTGCACACGCATACGGGCGATTAACTCAGCCGTATTAATCGGTTTGGTAATAAAATCGGCTGCGCCGACGGAAAAAGCCTTTACCAAACTTTCTGCATCATTAAGCCCTGTCATAAAAATTACTGGTATATCGTGTAACTCCCGTTCGTATTTTAATTGCTGGCACAAATCAAAGCCGGTGGTGTTGGGCATAATCGCATCCACCAAAATAATATCAGGCAACATGCGGCCAGCAATGCTAAGCGCTTGTTTCGCATCCAGCGCCAATAAACAATTCATGCCTGCTTGTTCTAAGGTGTCATTCAACATGGAAAGGGTATCGGCGGAATCATCGACTATTAATACACAGGGGCCGGTGAACTCTGGGGTTTTCATAAATAATCACTTAGGTATTCAATAATGCGATTAAACTGCATGGCATGCAGCAGTGTTTTTAAGCTGATGATATGGGCATTATCCGCTCCTAGTTGCGCTTCCCATTCATTAAAAGTATTTTTTAGGGCGCTAAAATAACCGCTTTTCGCCCATTCAACCGCCTGCTCTATTTGTGCCCGACTTAAGCCCAGTAGCGCAGGCGTTTGCTGGCCGCCGCTGCGCTGGGCCACTAAGGGCGCATATTGCCAGGTGAGATTGAGCGATTTTTGCAGCACGCCCAATAACTGCGCCACTTTGATCGGCTTTAATAGATAGGCTGTGTGCAGGGGGTGGATTAAATCCGCACCCTGCTCTTCATGTACATTGGCCGATAACATCACCAGTGGCACTTCGGGGAAATAACGCCGCAGGTGGTGCACCAATTCCCAGCCCTGCATACCGGGCAAATTTACATCCAATAAAAATATATCCGGCGCCAATTGGCTGCGCAGTTTTAGCAAGCTTTCGGCGTCCGCGCACTCCACCACATTAAACCCGAGGGGAATTAAAATATCGCCAATTAAACCGCGGTGAGCGGGGTCATCATCCACCACCACCACGGTTTTTTTAGCGCCCAAAAAACCCATGGGTTGTTGCGGTGTTTGTGTATGACTGGGTTCTGCATCCACCACAGAGGAGAGCATTAACCAAACAGTAAAACGGGTGCCGCGCGGTTTATTGGCAGAAACTTCTAGCTCTCCACCCATGATATCCACCAACAGGCGCGTGATAGTAAGCCCCAGGCCAGTACCGGTAACACTCGGCACCCCCGGCCTGCGGATGCGCTCAAAAGGTTTAAATATAATTTCCCGGTCGCTCTCATCTATGCCCACGCCCGAGTCTTCTACGCTAAATTCCGCCACCTGGTTGCGGTATTTTACCTGCAACTTCACATAGCCCTCTTGGGTGTATTTAATGGCGTTGGACAATAAATTAATTAAAATCTGCCGCAGCCGCTGCTCATCGGTAATTACCCGCTCGGGCAATGGGCTGGTGAGTTGGTAGATAAAAGCCAGGTTTTTCTCTTCCGCCTGCAGGCGAAATAACGACACTACCTGTTCAAATAACTCGCGAATATTGACCTTATTGCGGCGAATATCCAAACGCCCGGATTCAATTTTGGAAATATCCAACAGCCCTTCGATTAAATCCTCTAGGTGTTGGCTGCTGTTGCGCATAACGCTGATTTTTTCCCGTTTGGCGGCGGGTATTTCCGGGTCGTGCTCCAACAGCTGGGCATAACCTAATATGGCGTTGAGCGGTGTGCGCAGCTCATGGCTGATGCCGGTTAAATAACGGCTTTTGGCGTTGTTTGCCGCCTCCGCTTGCTCCTTGGCTTTTTGTAATTGTAAATCTGTGGCGCGGTGGGCGCTGATTTCTTCCAGCAATAACCGGTTTTGCCGCTGGGATTCATCCTGGGCCACTTGCCTGCTTTCATGGGCCAGCACCACCAGCCAAATAATCACGCCGGCAATAATCATTAAAATAAAAAAAACTTTCAGCAGGGTATGCTGTAATAATTCGCGGGTTTCTAGCGAGGTGGGTTGGACATTAAACATCACCAAATGCAGCAATACGGCCGTCACTATACCCAACAAAATAAACAGCGCTAAAAAATGTACGCTCAGCCTACCTACAGCCGGGTTGATGGTGCTGCGCAGATATTTTTGCAACCAACCCAACATAACCTGGGTGGTGTTGTGTTTGGGTTTGCACGCATCATTGCAGCGCGAATCCAGCGAACAACACAATGAACAAATGGGGCCGTTATAGGCGGGGCAGAGTGCTATGTCTTCAGGCTCATAGGTATTTTGACAAATGCAACAGGTGTGATGAGTGGCAGCCATTGGCAGCTCATGGTGCCGCGCCAAATAATAGCGGCCGCCGGTTAACCAAGCGATGCCAGGCACCAATAACAATGTGCTGCCAAGGGTAATAAAAGGCGCCCAGGCTTTTAATTCCTCACCTAAACCACCTAAATAACTGGCCACGCCCAGGCTGCTCGCCAGCACCATACTGCCAACGCCCACCGGGTTAATGGAATATAAATAGGCGCGTTTGAATTCGATATGTTGGGGGCTGAGTTTAAGTGGTTTATTAATGGTTAAATCGGCAAATAAACTGCCGAGCCAGGCTAAAGCTATCAGCGCATAAATTCCTAAAGTTGCCTCAAAAGCGTGGTAAATGCCCAGCTCCATTAAGGCAAGGGAAATAAATACATTAAAAATAAGCCACACCACTCGGCCCGGGTGGCTGTGAGTTAAACGGGAGAAAAAATTCGACCAGGCGATGGAGCCTGCATAAGCATTGGTGACGTTAATTTTTATTTGCGACACCATGACAAAAATCGCCGCCAACACCAGTGCCAAGGTGGGCGATGGCGTTAAATAAGAAAAGCCCACCCGATACATATGCGTAGGATCGCTGGCATCTACTGGATTTAACCCCTGTCCGATAGCCAAATAGGCCAGGAGGGAACCGGCCGCAATTTTAGCGGCACCTAATAAAATCCAACCGGGGCCAGCTAAAAGTAAATTAGTCCACCATTGCCAGCGATTGGCCGGAGTTTTTTCGGGCATAAAACGCAGGTAGTCCACCTGCTCGCCAATTTGCGCCACCAGGGCAAATAAAACCGCGGCGGCAGCGCCCCAATACATAATCGCCACCTCGCCGCGCCCCGTAGTGCCCGGGTAATTGATCCACTGGCCGAGGGTGTCGCCCTGGGTGGAAAACAGGGCAATAAAGGGCAGCAATTGCAGAATAATCCACACCGGCTGGGTAAATTTTTGCAATTGACTGATCAGGGTTATGCCAAAGGTAACCAGCGGAATAACGATAAGAGAGCAGACCACATAACCAATAAATAAGGGCAGATTAAATAAATGCTCAAGGGCCAAGGCCATGATGGCGGCCTCTAAAGCAAAAAATATAAAGGTAAACGAGGCGTAAATTAATGAGGTGATGGTAGAGCCTAAATAACCAAAACCTGCCCCCCTGGTTAATAGGTCTATGTCCAGGCCGTATTTAGCGGCGTAATAACAAATGGGTGTGCCCATAATAAAAATAATTAGCGCCACATAACAGGTGGCCAGCAGGGTATTGGCAACACCAAAACTTAAAGTATTAACAGCACCTATGGCCTCAAGGGCTAAAAACGATATTCCGCCTAAGGCCGTGGTGGCCACACTTAAGGGGGACCAGCGGCGGGCATGTTTTGCGGTAAAACGCAGGGCGTAGTCTTCCAGGGTTTGATTATTCACCCACTGGTTGTATTGCCTGCGCACGCGAAAGATCTGTTGTGGTGCATTCATAGAAGTTAAATCAGTCTGATGACTGTTTTTAGTGCGCAACGGTTTAAACCAAATTGAGCGCTAAAAACGCTGGCGTTTTGTTGGCCGAAACCACCACAGCAAGAAAAGGTCTTCTCATCCAGCCTTGCAATAGCGCAGAAAACCACCCCATTCACCGCTATTGAGACTGCTATAAAGGCATCCATAGATTCTGCCACTGCCAGTGCCGTGCCAATGAAGCTGGGGCGCCATTAATCGCTTCTTGAAATACGCCCTCACCAACCCTTGTATAAGCAGGGAGTTTTTAAAATTGCCAGGCGTCATTTCGCCCATCTCGCTAAAACTACTTATTAACCAGGCGGCATTTAGTGCCGGGTTAATCGGTGTGTCAAAAACCACTCCAAGTAGCCCTAGACGCACCTGGGGTAAATGACGTAGGTGCCTGCGACATTTGCCGCATGGTTTGCCTGAGTATTTTGATCAACTATGACACCTCGATTTTCCCGCTGGTCTTTTGAGGAATAATTATGCTCAGTCAAAATTGTCAATCATCAAGTAACCGCTCCACTTTTATCGCGCAAAAATCTTCCCACTATCTGAAAAAATTATCCGTATTATTCAGCAGCGCCCTACTCTGTGGGGCAAGTATCGCAGGCACCACCACTGCGGAAGTCAACACCACGGGCCTTGCGGTTACCGACAGCACGGTTAAAGTGGGTATTTTGCACTCCGTCACCGGCACCATGGCCATCAGTGAAACCGGCTCTGTACAGGCGGAGAAATTAGCCATCGAACAAATCAACGCCGCAGGTGGCGTGTTGGGCCGCAAAATAGAATTTATCCAAGAGGATGGCGCCAGCGATTGGCCCACCTTCGCTGAAAAATCCAAAAAATTGCTGGTGAATGACAAAGCCGCCGCCGTATTTGGCTGCTGGACATCAGCTTCGCGCAAGGCGGTATTGCCGGTGTTTGAACAATACAATGGCATGTTGTATTACCCAACATTTTATGAAGGTTTAGAGCAGTCCCCCAATGTGATATACACCGGCCAAGAGGCCACCCAACAAATTCTTGCCGGGATTGATTGGGTGGTAAAAGAAAAAGGTGCGAAAACCTTTTATCTATTGGGCTCGGATTATATTTGGCCGCGCACCTCCAACAAAATTGCTCGCAAACACATTGAAAAACTCGGTTTAAGTGTGGTGGGTGAAGAGTATTATCCTTTGGGCCACACTCAATTTAACTCGGTGATCAACAAAATTAAGCTCAAAAAGCCCGATGTGATTTACGCCATTGTGGTGGGCGGCTCCAACGTGGCCTTTTACAAACAATTAAAAGCAGCCGGTATCGAGCTGAGCAAACAAACTCTGTTGACTATTTCCGTAACCGAAGATGAAATCCAAGGCATTGGTGGCGAGAATATCGCAGGCGCCTTTGCGGCCATGAAATACTTCCAAAGCCTGGATAATGACAATAACAAAGCGTTTGTAAAAGCCTTTAAAGAAAAATGGGGCGCGAACGTGGTGATCGGCGATGTAACCCAAGCGGCGTACTTAGGCCCATGGCTGTGGAAAGCTGCGGTTGAAAAAGCCGGTTCCTTCGACATAGATAAAATCAAAAAAGCCTCCCCGGATATTGAGCTGAAAACCGCCCCAGAAGGTTATGTAAAAATTCACCCCAACCACCACCTCTGGTCCAAAACCCGTATCGGCCTTGCCCAACCCGATGGCCAATACAAAGTGGTGTATGAAACCAAAGAACTCATGGAGCCAAACCCCTTCCCAGCTGGTTATCAATAACAGATTGCGGGTGCAGACAGAGTCTGCACCCGATTTTCCAGTTTTAATCACAATCAGTGGGGTGGTGTATGTTCGGTGATTATTCAACAGCAGAGTTATTGTCTATTTTTGCTATGCAAGGGTTTGCAGGCTTAAGTCTTTTTTCAGTGTTTGTGCTTATGGCCTTGGGCCTTGCCATTATATTTGGCCAGATGGGTGTAATTAATATGGCCCACGGCGAGTTTATGATTTTGGGCGCCTACATTACCTATTTGGTGTCCAGCCTATTTTCTAATTATCTTCCGAGTTTATTTTCCGCCTACTTTTTTGTGGCGATGATCGTAGCCTTTTTTGCCGCAGGTGCCTTGGGATTTTTAGTCGAGCGGGTGATGATCCGGCATTTATATAAGCGGCCGTTAGATACGCTGCTTGCGACCTGGGGTTTAAGTTTAATTATGCAGCAAACCTATCGCTCTGTTTTTGGTGCCCGCGAAGTGGGCGTAAGCCTGCCGGAGTGGATGATGGGTTCTCTGCATCCTACCGATTCCATTGAAATTCCTATTAATGGCATTTTTGTGATGGTGCTGACGCTGTTTATTTCTCTGGCCGTTTATTACTGGATGTATCGCTCTCGCTCCGGCGGACAAGTGCGCGCAGTGGTGCAAAACCGGCCTATGGCTGCAGCGGTGGGCATTAATACTCAGCGGGTAGACGCCATGACCTTTGCATTAGGCTGCGGTATTGCGGGTGTGGCAGGCAGCGCATTTACCATGATCGGCTCCACCGGCCCAACCTCTGGCCAGCTTTATATAGTGGATACCTTTTTAGTGGTGGTATTCGGCGGCGCATCGAGTTTATTAGGCACCATTGCATCGGCATTTACCATTTCACAAGCCCAGTCCACCATGGAATTTTTCATGAGTGGGTCCATGTCTAAAGTGCTTACCCTTCTGGCTATTGTGATCATTCTGATGTTGCGCCCACAGGGATTATTTTCCCTGCGCATGCGCCATCACTAAATGGTTTAATTTTTTGCATAACTTATTAACCCGGCGGCTTTTTATGCCGGATTAATAAAAGATCGCGGCAATATCCAGCTCAACTAGGTGAGCCGCATGATTCGCGTACACGGGGTGGTTTTATGATGTTATCCAGTACTAAAACGTTTATGCCCAAAAATGACTTTATTGGCTTTTTGGTGTTGGCGGCCATTTTATTG
The DNA here is from genome assembly GCA_035338675.1 of Cellvibrionaceae bacterium. GTDB lineage: Bacteria > Pseudomonadota > Gammaproteobacteria > Pseudomonadales > Cellvibrionaceae > CAMCXE01. The sequence goes on along the minus strand of DAOQGS010000025.1, from coordinate 3,401 downwards.
GTTGTTTTTCCATTATTTTTAGACGCCTTTCGGCTCAACATGGTGGGCAAATACTTAACCTACGCGTTTGTAGCGGTGGGCTTGGTTTTATGTTGGGGTTATGGCGGCATTTTAAGCCTTGGCCAGGGGGTGTTTTTTGGCATAGGCGGCTATTGTATGGCGATGTTTTTAAAACTCGAATCCTCCGATCCGGAGAGCACTAAAATTCAGTCCACGCCGGGCATTCCAGACTTTATGGACTGGAACCAGATTACCGCTTTGCCCGCATTTTGGGAGCCCTTCCACAGCTTACCCTTTACACTCTTAGCCGTATTATTTTTGCCCGCTTTATTTGCTTATATCATTGGTGTTGCCATGTTTAAGCGGCGGGTGGGGGGCGTATATTTTGCCATTATCACCCAAGCGGTGGCCTCTATTTTGACCATTTTAATTATCGGCCAGCAGGGTTATACCGGCGGGGTTAACGGCATTACCGATTTGCGCACTTTTACGGGCTGGGACATTCGCACCGATAGCGCCAAAAATATTCTCTATTTTGTCAACGCAGCGCTGTTAATTATCTGCCTGTTGGTTGCCCAGTGGGTACGCACCAGCAAATTCGGCCGTTTATTAGTGGCCATGCGCGAGCGGGAAGATCGGGTGCGCTTTTCCGGCTACGACGTGTCCAGTTTTAAAATATTTATTTTCTGCCTGGCAGCAACCTTTTCTGCCATAGGCGGCGCCATGTTTACCCTGCAGGTGGGTTTTATGTCGCCATCCTTTGTGGGCATAGTGCCCTCCATTGAGATGGTCATCTTCTGCGCCGTGGGTGGCAGGCTTTCTATTTTAGGGGCTGTATATGGCACATTATTAATTAATTTTTCTAAAACGGCATTTTCAGAGTCCTTCCCTGAGCTTTGGTTGTTCGCCATGGGTGCATTATTTATTGCCGTAGTTATGGCCTTTCCCAATGGTTTAGCCGGTATTTACCAAACCTATGTAGCGCCCAAGCTTATTAATTTGTTGGCGCAATTGGGCAAGCCTAAGCCTGCTAAATCCGTCATTAATAGTGCGCACTAGGAGACCTGTTTATGAGCCAAGATTTTCTCCTCAGTATCGAAGGCCTAACGGTTTCCTTCGACGGTTTTAAAGCCGTGAATGATTTATCCCTCTATGTGGATGAAGGCGAAATTCGCGTGATTATAGGCCCCAACGGCGCCGGCAAAACCACCGTGTTAGATTTAATTTGCGGCAAAACCCGCGCCTCCTCCGGCTCCATTAAATTTCGCGGCAAGGAGCTTACCCGCCTTAGGGAGCACGCCATAGTGCATGCAGGCGTGGGCCGTAAATTCCAAAACCCGTCTATTTACGATGATTTAACGGTGTTTGAAAATTTGGAAATTTCCTTCCCGCGCGGCCACAGCGTTTTTGGTGCCCTGGCGTTTAAGCGCGATGTAGAGGTTATTCAAAGTGTAGAAGAAACCGCCGGGATGATATTTTTACAGGACAGCCTGTATAAAACCGCCGGTTTATTAAGCCACGGCCAAAAACAGTGGTTGGAAATTGGCATGTTGCTCATTCAAAAACCCAAACTTTTGATGCTGGATGAACCCGTGGCGGGCATGTCCATCGCCGAGCGCAAACAAACCGCCGAGCTTTTGCACCGCATTACCAAAAATCACTCGGTTTTAGTGGTGGAGCACGATATGCAATTTGTGGAAGACATTGCCGACCGGGTAACCGTGATGCATCAGGGTAAGGTGCTCTCTGAGGGCTCCATGGAAAAAGTGAAAAACGATCCGAAAGTTAAAGAAGTTTATCTGGGCCACTAAGGGGAACTGTATGTTAAGTCTTAGCGATTACACGGTCAGTTATGGCCAAAGCGAAGTGATCCACGGTATTGATTTTTCAGTGGGCAAAAATGAAATTGTCGCCGTGGTGGGCCGCAATGGCATGGGCAAAACCACCTTGATGAAATCCCTGGTGGGCATGATTGCCCACAAAGCCGGGCAAATTATTTTAGACGGTTTAAATGTTTCTAAATTAAAGAGTTATGAGCGCATAGGCGCTGGCCTTGCGTTTGTGCCCCAAGGGCGGATGATTTTTTCCACCATGACGGTGAAAGAAAATATTCAGACCGGCCTTGCCACCGGGCGCAATACCACTATTCCCAGTTACCTCTACGATATGTTCCCAGTGCTGGATGAAATGAAATCTCGCCGGGGCGGCAATTTATCCGGCGGCCAGCAGCAGCAATTAGCCATAGCCCGCGCTCTGGCTACTGAGCCTAAGGTATTGGTGTTGGATGAACCCACCGAGGGCATTCAGCCCAATATCATTAAAGACATGGGCAATACCTTAAAAAAAATCCGCGACCAAAAAGGCATTTCTATTTTGGTATCCGAACAGGTATTGAGTTTTGCCTTGGATATTGCCGATCGTATTTTGGTGATGGAAAAAGGCATCATCGTGAAAAACCAATTGCGCAGCGAAGTGAACGAAGCACAAATCGCTTCTTATCTTTCGGTTTAAATGCACGGCCTACACATTAAGTTCCCGCCAACCTAGAGGGTTTTGTTATGACAGAAACACTAATAAAAGTTGATTTATCCACTTCACCCTATGATAACGAAGGCATTCACAACCGCTGGCACCCGGATATTCCCATGGCCGCCACGGTAAAACCCGGCGATGATTTTATTTTGGAATGCTACGACTGGACCGGCGGGCAAATTGCCAATAATGACAACGCCGATGACGTGCGCGATGTGGACCTCAGCCAGGTGCACTTTCTCACTGGCCCGGTGGGTGTTGAAGGCGCTGAGCCCGGCGATTTATTGGTGGTGGATATTTTAGACATAGGTGCATTTTCCAATAGCCTATGGGGTTTTAACGGCTTTTTTTCCAAGAAAAATGGCGGTGGCTTTTTAACCGAGCATTTCCCTGAAGCGCAAAAATCCATCTGGGATTTTAACGGCATGTTTACCAGCTCCCGCCATGTGCCGGGGGTGGAATTTGCAGGCTTAATTCACCCGGGTTTAATCGGTTGTTTACCCTCTAAAGAAATGCTCGCCGAATGGAATGCGCGGGAAAAGGCTTTGTTTGATACTGAACCTGAGCGCACGCCGCCCCTTGCCGCCCTGCCCTATGCCGATACAGCCCACATGGGCAAATTAAAGGGCGACGCCGCCAAAGCCGCCGCCGCCGAGGGCGCCCGCACCGTGCCACCGCGCGAACACGGCGGCAACTGCGATATTAAAGACCTATCCCGCGGTGCTAAGGTGTATTTCCCTGTGTATGTAAAAGGCGGTGGATTATCCGTCGGGGATTTACACTTTAGCCAGGGCGATGGCGAAATTACTTTTTGTGGCGCCATCGAAATGGCCGGTTGGATTCACCTGCGGGTGAATTTAATTAAAGAC
>DAOQGS010000024.1:0-14625 GCA_035338675.1 Cellvibrionaceae bacterium | reverse complement strand
TCGCCAAATTTGCCTTGCCAGCGCGTCGCCGCCTACGTATTTCAACAAGCTGCTAGGCCAGTTTGGTTTGTTTAAGCCGTTTTTGTTTAAGTCGTTTTTGTATAAGCCATTAGGGGTGAATTTCTATCACGCCGAGGGTTGCTAAATTTTGCATACTGGCAACAAATTCATCCAGGCTAGCAGCCGGTGTACATAGGGGTGCCCAGTGGGTAAAAATTTCAGCTAAATCCTGTTTGTGTTGTAGTAATTCCAGCAGGCAATAAATATTGGCGGTAATTTCTGCAAAACCTGCGCTGTCATCTGCCTTGCGCCACAACAAAAGCCGCGTAGTGGCCAAGGCGGGCGCAGGATTTTTAGGCCCTATGGTATGCACCGGGTAGGGATAACAGACCAACTGGATGGGTGTTATAAATAGCGCGCAATTATTGGGTTTAGCATAGTGATTAATATCCGGCGCGGTTTGTATTTGCAGTTCGCAATATTCATAGTGGGCCAAATGGGTTAAATAAGCGGGCTCTAAATTGTGGCGAAACCGATGTGGCATTTGCAGCCAACTGATAAATTCCAGCGGAATCTGATGGAACAAAGGCGATTGACAGGCGTGCTCGCGCAAAAATGCGCGGCATAATTGCCGCCAAACGGCGGGGCTTAGTAGGGAGCGGCAGACCGGGAAACAGCTATCAATAAAACTGCACAGATTGGCAAAAATTAATTTTTTATACAGGCCAAGGCGGCCGTTATAGGCCTGCTGGCGCTTGCTGGAGTCAGATCGCAGGCCTTCGGCAAAATCAGCTTGATACTCAGCTAAGGATAAAACGCTAGTGCGGCAAGGCAGGTAAATAGGCGGTTGCATAGATTTTTGCCCTTAAGCGTATTGATGTTGTACACAACTGATGCGCGCAACTTCCTGATTTAATTCGGCCAAAGGCGGCAGATTAAAATCCCGCTCTAGTAGGGTGGGCACCACGCCTTTGGTGGCATAGGTGTAGGCCAATAAATCCCACACTGGGTCCGCCACTGGTGCTGCATGGGTGTCGATAATTAAGTCGGCAGCCTCTTGGCTGTGCCCGGCAATATGCATGTAGGCAATTTTTTCGCTGGGCATAGCATCGATAAACGCGCGCGCATCCATGCCTTGGTTAATGGAATTGACGTACACATTATTCACATCTAAATGCAGCAGGCAGTTGGCCTCTTGCAGCACGGCGGTAATAAATTCCGGCTCGGATAAGTCGCCGGGGTTTTGGGGTAAATAATAGGAAATATTTTCCACCCCGATAAAACACTCCAGCATATCCTGCACCTGGCGAATGCGGGCCGCCACATGCAGGACAGCTTCGGCGGTAAAGGGCAGGGGCAAGAGATCGTAAAAATTGCCCTCATCGGCGCACCAGCTTAAATGTTCGGAATAAAAGCGCAAATTTAAGCTGTGGTGCAGGCCTTTTATGGCCAGAATTAATTCTTTATCCAGTGGGCGCCTGCCGCCTAAATTCAAATTTAAACCGTGTGCCACCAAGGGCATGCGCTCGGCAAGCGCCTGTAATTGCCGCGCGCTTTGGCCGCCTTTGGTCAGCCAATTCTCCGGCGCAATTTCCATAAACTCTACCGCCGCAGGTGGGGTGGCGAGTAATTCGGGCAAGTGGCGTGCGTGCAGGCCCAAACCTGCGCCCTGCCAAAGGGCTTGGGGTTTTAGGCTGGGGAGTTTATTCGGCATTAGGTTTGGCATAGTCAGTGCTCATAAAAAGTGAACAGCCTCCTGGTTGCTATTATTAACCTGACGGCACAATAGATCGTCCTGATCTATTGTGCCGTCGCTGCGTTAAACTTACGAAAATGCGTGGATTTTCTTGTTTTAACGCGGCGCGCGGCGGTTTACACCGCCGAGCGCAGGATTAGTAACCCGGCATAAAAAGCTGCCGGGTTACTAAAAAAAAAGCGGCACTAGGCCGCCTGTTTTATGGCCTAGCCCTTTTTGTTGGCGCCGCACTTACCTTCGCCGCATTTACCTTCTTTGGCTTTGCCTTCAGGTTTTTTCTCGCCATCATCTTTATGCTCAGCGCCGCATTTACCCTCGTGGGATTTACCCTCGGTGGCGGCGCCGCATTTGCCTTCGGCAGGTTTTGCCGCCGCGTTCTCCGCCAGTTGGTAGCCCTGGGCCAGGGGTTGAATGGCGAAATCGGCGCTCTGGGCTGGGACGCTTAAACTTGCGGAAGCAAGGAAGGCGGAGGCTAATACGGTGCTTAATGAAGGGATGTTTTTCATGGTGTTTACCTTTTGTGGTGTGGATGATGTGGGGCCATCATCCGATTTGTGCGCACAAGAGGGAAATGGTTGTTTTTCAGTGACCCATAACCAAAAGGTATGGCGCGGGCCACTTATTAACCCGGCGGTCAAATAGATCGTTGGCCCTCGCTCCGCTGACACTTGCGAAAATGCGTGGATTTTCTTGTTTTAGCGGAGCTCGCGGCGGCTTGCGCCTTTGGCGCGGCATCCTTGCCGCAGTTATTAACCCGGCATAAAAAGCCGCCGGGTTAATAAGCTGACACAGCAGGCGGCAGGGCATTGGCTGGGCATTGAAGTGGCGAGAAATTATGGCTTGGCGTGTTAATTCCACACATAAATTAAAATCTCACAGCCAATTATTTCTATGCCATCAGTTTTCCCAAGGTGGGTTTTTTCCGACACTAATTCATAGGCGCGTTTGCTGGAGGCCTGGGCGGCGCGGGTTTTTAATTCGGCGAGGCACGCCTGTTCCGCCGCCTTTTGAGTAGCCGCTGCGGATAATTTTACTTCGCTGGCGAGGGTCATTTTTTTGCCGCCTGCACGGGCGAGTTTGGCCTGATCGATCAGATTTTTGCCCGCGTCCACGCTGTGTTGGATGGAGTCTTCCGGCAGTAGGTGCAGCTTAATACAGCCGCTTAAGGATACAACTAACAGGCAGCAAAGAGGGCGAAGCAGGCGGATGGGCATGGTGGAGCCTTAGTGTCCGAGTAAAAATGTGAGTATACCCTGCCTTCAGAGCGAGCCGGTTTAATTGCCCGGCCCGCCTTGGGGGCTGGTTGCTAGGCTGCTATTTCCAGCCTACAGTTTATAAATCTTCTCCTAGCGGATTAACACCATGCACGAGCGGCGCGAGCACCCGCGAATTCCCCTACGCGTGAACATCAAAATTGCCCACCCGGATTTTGGCGAGAAGGTGGTGGTGACGAGAAATTTTTCCGAGGGGGGATTATTTATCATCGTAAAACCTACGGATTTACCGCCGCCGGGTTCTATTGTGAAGGGCCAAATTCAAGATATGCCCGAAGACGCACCGGTGGTGGATATGCGCATTGTGCGGGTGGAAAAAGACGGCGTAGGCCTGCAATACCTGGTTGATACCCTTTAGGCAGTGCGCGCACGCGGCCCTAAGGTGAATTATTGCCCCATACCGCCTGGGGTTCTATAAACGTCAAAGCCGCCCTGGGCGCTCATTATCCTAAAAACCGCAGTTGAACTCGTAGCGAGGGTGCCTAAGACGCTGAATATGGGCGCTTTTTTGTCAAAATTTGGCGAAAGCAGTAGTCACCACTACGGTGAGTCAAATTTTGACAAAAAAGCGTACAGATTCAAGTATTAGGCGGCCGTAGTAGAGTTCAACTGCAGTTTTTAGGATTATCTACCCCGCTGAATGAATTACATCGCACGATATTAATCCCGCCGCCACCGCGCAACCCGCCTGGTAATAGTACCCTTGACGGGCTAAGGCATAGAGATATACTGGCCCGGCGCGCAGGCGCTCAGTGCACAATAATCGGTTGCGTCGTCGCCTTTGCATAGTCGCTTTTGTTTTGCATAGTTTTTTGTATAGCCACTTTGTACATCTGCGTGTGCAAGGTATTCCCCCGTAAAGATCCCCGGTACTAATAGCCTTAAGGCGTCCTGCCAGCGTGTACGCGGCTAAGCCGTTAAGGCAATTTTAATTAACCGTGCCGCTGCCCATGGCTGCACTCTAAATCTCTGGCATTAAACTCACTCATCCTAAGCTTTAGGAGCTGTTATGTCGCTAGGTTTTACGCCCGCTGCATTATTTACCCAGGAAACTCGCCACCTGCGCATTCAAACGGGCCTGGGCAATGATGTTTTACTCCTGCGCCGCTTAAGCGGAACCGAGGGAATTTCCCAATTATTTCAGTTTGAATTGGATTTATTATCCCACGATGGCGCCATTAACCCTTTAAATATAGTGGGCGATAATGTGAGTATCTGTATTCAACCGGGAGAGGGGGCTGCACGGTTTATCAACGGCTTTGTTAAAAGCTTTCAGTATTGCGGGTTGGAAAAGCGCGGCCTATATGCCTACCGGGCTGAGGTGGTGCCCTGGTTTTGGTTTTTAAGCAAACGCACGGATTGCCGCGTATTCCAGAATAAAAGTGTGAAGGATATTGTGGAGTTTATTTTTAAGGAGCTGGGCTTTTTTGATTATGTATTTGCACTGATGGAAGTGCATAAGCCTCTTGAATACTGTGTGCAATATAACGAATCCGATTTGGACTTTATTTGCCGCCTGCTGGAGCAGGAGGGCATTTATTATTTTATTGAGCACCAGCCGGATAAAAACATTCTGCACCTATCCGATTCGCCCCACCATTATGGCGATTGTGTGCCCACAAGCGCCGAACATTCATCGGGTATTCGCCGGGATGAATATATTCGCCAGTGGCAACATAACTATGAATATTGCTCCGGCGCCTTCGCGCAAACCGATTTTGATTTTGAAAAATTTACCCAATCTCTGCTCACGCAAACTGCCACCCACCTGAAATTAAAAAATAACAGTTCCTTCCCACAATTTGCTTATCCGGGTAGCTATCGGGAGAGCGATCAAGGCACAGCGCTGACTAAATTGCGTATGCAACAGGAAGAGCTAGGCCACGAGCGGGCCCATGGCGCCAGTAATATTCACAGTTTTGAGGTGGGCAAAAAATTCACCTTTAAATCCGACGAAGCCCAGGCCGATCACAATAAAAGTTATGTGATTACCCAAATTCAGCACACGGCGTACAACCCGAGCTTTTTAGAAAGTGAAGCGCAGGACCCGCCCTATGCCAATCAATTTGTATGTATTCCCGCCCAAACGCCTTTTCGGCCAGCTTTTAATACCCCAAGGCCGCGCATTGACGGCGTGCAAACGGCGGTGGTGGTGGGGCCTGCTGGTGAAGAAATTTATACCGATCAATACGGCCGCGTAAAAGTACAATTCCACTGGGACCGCTACGGTAAAAAAGATGAAACCAGCTCCTGCTGGGTGCGAGTTGCCACCCAGTGGGCGGGCAGTAAATGGGGCTCAATTACCATTCCCCGTTTAGGCCAAGAAGTTGTGGTGACTTTTATTAATGGCGACCCAGACCAACCCTTAATTATTGGCAGCGTATATAACAGCGCTAATACACCGCCCTATAGCCTCCCCGATAATAAAAGCATGATGGGGATGAAATCCCGCTCCAGCAAAGGAGGCGATGGCGGCACCTACAACGAATTGGTAATCGACGATAAAAAAGATGCGGAAGAATTTCGCATTAATGCGCAAAAAAATTACAACATGAAAGTCGGCAAGGATGCCAGCCGCCATACAGTGGGTAATACCACTACCAAAGTGGACGGCAATGCCTCCACCACTGTGGCGGGCGATACCTCTCATTCCACTGGCGGTAACGATAGTTTTAATGTCACCGGTAACCGCACTGCAGGGGTTAAAGGCAATCAAGACAGCACCATTCAAGGCAATTCAACGCAAACCATTGTGGGCAATAGTGACGACAGCATTAACGGCAATAGCACTTTGACGGTCGGCTCCAACAACACGCAAAGTATCGGCGCTAATCAGGAGTTATCCGTCGGCACTAATCAAACGGTTTCCATCGGCGTAAACCAAGAAACCACTGTAGGCGCTAATCAAACTATTCAAGTGGGTGGCAAACAAGACATCAGCGCCCTGGCTCAGTCGGTATCCATTACTACCAATGCTGAATTGTCAGCCTTGCAAATTAGCCAATCCGGCACTGCACAAATATCGCTTAGCGTCGGGCCGTCGAGTATTACGATTACTCCAGCGGGTATTACTCTATCCATGGGGGCAAGTTCCGTCTCGATTAACCCTGCCGGAGTAATGGTGAGTGGGCCGATTATTAAATTAAATTAGCCAATACCTAATTAGAATGTTAAAAAAGACTTGCGTTAGGGCCTGCCTGCTATGAATGCCATTGAACAAGAGGTAACGATACTCAACCAGCACTGGGATGAATTTATCCTCGGCGAGCAGGCTATTTTGCACTGGCTGATTAATCCTGCCGATACACTGTTGGTAAATGCCTTGGTAAAAATAAAAGAACAGTTCGACGAAGAATCGGGCACCTGGTTTATTCAGCTAACTAGCCCGTTTGCAACTGCCGCAGGCTATGGCTATACATTGGCTGAAGAATTTAATCGCTTAATTGAACAGGGGCTAGCAGAAGCCCTTGAAGAGGAAGCCCAGGAAGAAACGGCGCGGGAAACTGCCGAAGCGCCAGAATTAATAAATGCCTGGCAGGCGCCGGATCTAAACACCGCCCAGAGTGGTTTGCATGCATTGTTTGTATCCATCGAGCGCGTATTAGCACTATTTGATAAAAGCCTTGAGCAATTAACCCTGGTTATCAATCCCACCGGTATTAAAAGTTTAACCGAGTATTGCCTGTGGTGGCAGCAGGCCTGCCATATTGCCCGCAGTTATTCCACTTGGCCTGGCAAACTAAAATTGTTGGCCCTAGACAACGGCGCCCAGCCTAGTTTAACGCCTGTATTTGCAGGCTTTACCGATGTGGCCAAAACCCAAACGCCGCCCATTAATTTAAATGCGGCGGCCCGGGCTGTGGCCGAGCAAACCCATGACGGCACCGATAGCGCACAATTGCGCCTATTATTTTTGCAGATGAACGCCGCTATTACCGAGCAAAATAGCGCTGAATTAAATAGCGCAGCTGAAGCTGCCCTAGAGATTACCCGCAGCAATCAATGGCCGGATATGACCGCCACTGTGTTATTAACCCGCGCAGGTGGCTTATTAAACTTCCAACAATTCCCTGCCGCTATTATTGAATATCAACAGGCGCAATTATTTGCCCGCATGGGGATAGAAAATGCCGTTCCCGGCTGTGACAAATTATTATTACAAGCGCTTTTATTTGAAGGTACAGCTAATTTTCTCGCCCAACACTTAAACCAAGCCGTAATTGCCTATGAAAAAGCGGCTCAGCAAGCTGCTTTATTAAACGATGAATGGATCGCCTTGGAAGCCTGGCGCATGGCGGCGTTTTGTTCCGAGCGTTTAAATCAAACTGAGCGCGCTTGGGAGCAAGCGAATTTTGCCCTTGCTGTAGGTAAAAATATGGCCCCAGAGATTCGCGCGCAATCCACCTTGGGTTTTGTGGGGCAGGCTATGTTGCGATTAAAGTCAAACCCCCAAATGCAAAAAGATATTAATGCAACCTTTAGTGAATTATTAAGCAGCGACTGGTTGGAAAAACTGGAGGGCGCTGCAGCATGATGCCAATCATTAAACATTTTGATCCGGTGATGGGGATTGATATTCATATTGTCGCCATCCCACCGGTGGGGCCTGTGCCTATTCCACACCCGCATATAGCCCTGGTGTTGGACCCGATGGATTATATTCCTATTATCGGCGCAACTGTTTTAGTCGGCGGTATTCCCCGCGGTACTGCCGGCACTTCAGGCAAAGTAATTCCCCATATTCCCATGGGCGGGCCATTTGTAAAACCGCCCATGAATGAAGACGAAATTTTTATGGGCAGTGCCACGGTATTAGCCGATGGCTCCCCCTTAAGTTTTACCGCCCTGCCTGTTTTGGGTTGCCAAGACGTAGGCATGATTTCGCCCATTCGCCTGAAAAAACCGAAAAAAACCTACGGCATGGTATTGCCCTCCAGTATTGTGATGGGTATTCCCGCCGGTATGCCTGTATTGGTAGGTGGGCCACCCACCATTGATATGATGGCTATGGCCATGAAGGTGGGTTTTGCCGCACTCGGTAAAGCCATGAAAAAATTGCGCGCCTTACAAAAACGCAGTGCCCGCTTTAAAAAACTTTCCAAAGCCGTGCACGAGCGCGCCAAAAAAATTATGGATAAATTAGGCGTGCCGCCGAATATCCGCAATAAAGTGCACAAAGCCATTTGTACCGTAACCGGCCACCCGGTGGATGTGGCCGCCGGGAAATTATTTACCGATGCAGTGGATATTACTCTGCCGGGCCCCATTGCCTTTAAATGGGAGCGAACCTGGTTTAGCACTTCTATTTACCAAGGCCCCCTCGGCCATGGCTGGCACCACAATTACGACCTGGCATTAATGCAAGAAAATGGTGCGCTCGCCATTCGCTTAAGTGACGGCCGCCCCGTGGCATTTCCAATTCTTACCGGCGATGAAGTCAGTTTTAACCGCGATGAACGCCTTTGGCTGAGTCGGGATGGTGGTGGTCAGGGTGACGGCTACGCGCTTAAAACTAGCGACGGTGATATTTATTATTTTCACCCCAGTAAACTGCGCCCAGGCCTGTTTAATTTAACCGCTATGGGCCATAAAGCGGTTTTTGAGCGGATATTGTTTTATTACGACACCAATAATCGTTTAAGCCAGATTGTGGATTGCGCCGGGCGCATAATACAGTTGGAATACAACCGGTTTAATCAAATCGCCAAAATACACCTGCCGCATCCGAATGAGGTGGATAAAACCTTCTGCGCCGTACAGTATTATTATGAAAATGATAATTTAGTGCGGGTGGATGATGCCCTGGGCCAGCCATGGAGCTATGCCTACCAAAATAATCTGTTGGTGCAAGAGATCTACCGCAACGGCCTGAATTTTTATTTCCGCTTCGATGAATACAGCCCAGCCGGGCGCTGTATCGAAACCTGGGGGGATGAAGGGATTTATTACCGCAGTATTCGTTATGACTTAGACAATAATATTACCTATGTGCGCGACTCGCTGGGGTATGTGAGTGAATATCACCATGATTTAGTGTTGCCGCATAAAATTGTAGATCCGCTGAAGAATGTTTCCTCAGTTCAGTATAATTCCCACGGCCAGGCAGTGTGTGAGGTTGACGCACTTGGGTATAAAACCCTCTACGAATACGATGAGCTGGGCAATATAATTCAAACTACCCATGCTGACGGCAGCATTACTCGTTTTGCTTATGATAGCAGGCAAAATCTTATAAGCCTTGAAGAACTCGACGGTTGCCCATGGTATTTTGAATTTAATGAATTTAATCAGCTCAGCCTAGAAATAGACCCCTTGGGCAATAAAACGCGGTTTAGTTATGCGGGTAATCAGTTGTATTGCATTACTGATCCGGCTGAGAACCATTATTTCTTCAACTATGATCAGCAGCTAAATTTGATTGCTGTTGCCGATGGCCAGGGTAAGCAAATTCAATGGCAATACGATGGCTTGGGCAATTTGCTTATTGCTACGGACCCAATGGGTAATCAACGCCAATTTACCCATGATTTATTGGGCCGGGTGATTCAGGTGAATGAGCCGGATGGCAATCTTCGCACGCTCAAATATGACGGTTTGGATAATCTGATTTTAATGCACGACCGTCACAGTGACGTGCAATTAAGCTATAAAGGCCTCAGTTGCCTGGTGGCCCGCAGCCAAGGGGGCAAGCAGGTTAACTTTCGCTATGACACTGAAGAGCAATTAATTGCTATTGCCAATGAACATGGTCAAGTATTCAGGTTTGAGCTGGATCCTAATGGTGCGGTTACGGCGGAGGAAGGTTTTGATGGTCTGATGCGCCGCCATATTCGCGACCCGCTAGGGCGAGTGCATAAAACCTTGCGGCCAGATCAGCGCTTTTCAATCTATCAATATGATGCCATGGATCGAATCATTGAGGTTCATCACCATAATGGCGAGCAGGAAAAATATAGCTACAGAGCGGATGGAGAGCTGATGGCGGCAAGCAACTCCGCTTGTACGATTGAATTTGAGCGTGATGCTTTGGGCAATACCCTAAAAGAAATACGCGATGGAAAATATTGGGTAATGTCCCAGTACGACGCCCTGGGATACCGCTGTGCACTTAGTTCATCCATGAATTTTGCACAGACGAGTGTGCGCGATAAACAGGGCAATTTAACCCAGGTTGGCATCGCTAATAGCAATGCCGAGTATATTGCAGCTGAATATAGGCGCAACGAATTAGGGCTAGAAATACAGCGCACTATGCCCGGCGGTATAAAGAGTCGTTGGCAGCGAGATAAATTCGGCCGGCCTGTCGAGCATGTGATTTCCAGTGGTCACAAAACCCATAGCCATAAAACCTATCTTTGGGGTATGGATGACCGGCTGTTAAAAATTGTTGAATCGCTCAAACGTGAGACGAATTTCCAACATGATATTTTGGGTAACTTAACCGCTGCACACTACAATGAGCAGGATTTTGATGTGCGCTTACCCGATGCGGTAGGTAATTTATTTAAAACTCAATCTCAGCGGGATCGAGAATATGGCCCGGCTGGCCAATTGCTTTCTAAACAGGAAAAAGATGGTATTACTCGGTACCAATATGATGCAGAAGGTAATTTAATTATTAAATACCTGCCGGATGGAAAATCCTGGCGTTACAGCTGGAGTGCAACCGGCAATTTGGCTAAGGTAATTCGCCCGGATGGCAGCGAGGTGTGCTTCACCTATGATCCACTGGGGCGCAGAATCAGCAAAACTTATCGGGGTAAAATTACCCACTGGGTGTGGGATGGCAATAATCCATTGCATGAATGGGTAGAGTGGCTAAATCCCCGCGCTAAGGCCGCAGATGCTCCTTCGCTTTATAAGGCACCCCTGCAGCAACAAACGGATGCGGTGTTGCAACCGCTACAGCCCCAGGCGCCGCCCAGGCTTCACGCAGGGTCTTCAGACCAGCCTGCCACTTGGGTATTTGAGCCTGAGTCATTCACGCCCATGGGGAAATTTGTTGGCAATAATTTCTATCCATTAGTGAGTGATTATTTGGGCGTACCGGTTGCCATGTTTGACCCGGACGGCCAAAAAATTTGGTCGGCTGAAATTTCCCTTTGGGGCGAGATGAAGAACCTGACCGGGGATCTTCATACCTGCCCATTTCGCTGGCCTGGGCAATATGAAGATGAAGAGACCGGGCTGTATTACAATCGGTTTCGTTACTACGACCCAGATGCGGGCAGCTATATTAGCCAAGACCCAATTGGTCTGCTTGGCGGCTTGCAACTTTACTCATATGTTGGCGACCCTGCGGCCTGGATTGATCCTTGGGGATTGACCAAGCAATGTGGGCCAGGTACACAAAGGTGGAAAAATAAAAGAACAAAATCTGGCCGCCCGTATAAAAAACCTGGCCCCAAAAAAAGTCCTAGCGCACCCCATAACAAAAAAATCCGGGAAATTATTCGTCAGGAAAAAGCTAAGGGTAAAATACACATCGGCGGTGGCTCTAAAACCGAGTTGATCATTAATACCTCGGGTGGCAAAAAGCCCTACCGCAGAATGGATGCATCCTTCAGGGACCCTGTTACCGGCAATATTGAGCACCATAATGTGGGTAAAAGTAATCGCGGCAACGGACAACCGATTGCCCGCGAGCGAGACGCCATCAGCGATGTGCAAAATCACGCGCCACCAGCTGACAGAGATATAACCTTTCATTCGTATGGAACAACATGAGCAGAATAGAAGCATTCCTACCCACCCAAACTCTCTTGACCTTAGTTGCCGAACTTGCCGAGAAGGAAGGCGCCAATATTATATTTTGTCGCTACAAACCAACCGATCAAAAGCCGGGCTTTACTGTGGTACAAGCGGCGCCGGACCTTGCAAACAAGTACCTAGACGGTAAATATGAGCAGATTTTGCTTTCCCTGAAAGGGCTGCCAAAACATGAGCAGGATTGGGAGTTTATTGAGCGAGCATCGGCCTATTTAATTGAAATTAACGGAGGCCGCCAGGACGCAGACAATATTGGGCAGACGACTATTCGCTTAATTGATAAAAAAAGTAAAGCGACCAAAGTATTCAACGGACTTAAAGCCGCCGTAAAAGCGATCAGTGGTGTGGGTGTTTTAGTTAATGGCAACCCCTATCCAAAAATATATTATGCGCAGTCCTTGATTGCCTCTTGCCCAAATTTATGGGTGGATATAGAAACTAAACAATTGGCAGTTAAACTGCCTGGCTGAATAGGGTGGCCTCTAATTAAATTCAGGCACGGGGAAACTGAGAAAGCCCATTTAGCGGGAAGTGCGGGGCTGCATGTGTGATTTATGAGAGTAAGCAACAAACCCTATGATTGATTTTCGCTGCCAATGATTCCTGGCGTATCCCGTGCAGGGATCGCATTAGGCAATAATACATTAGGCAATAATATAAGTGACTATTTGGCCGAACTATACACACCGCTATTCGATGTCGAGACGGCGCGCTATAAAAATCTGCTTGTGCCAGTGGTAAGCTTCAGCATAAATACAGGCCCATTAAAAATTAATACCCTAGCAGCTTGTTGAAATACTACCGTGCGAGTGTGGGCGGCGTTAAATTTTGAAAAAATCCTCATTTGCTGCGTGTCAACTCGGCAATTGCTCTTGCATTACTCTACCTCCTGTATTCATGCATTCGTCCGGGTTTTTCGCCAAATTTACCTTGCCAGCGTGTCGCCCCGACGTATTTCAATAAGCTGCTAGCATTGGCGTCTATAAATATATCTATACATGTGCATGTGCAAATATGTATTGTGCAGGCTTATTTCTGGCCCTTTAGCAAGCAGGGCCACCATTAAAATGGTTAGTATTTATGAAGCCTGCTTCGGCTGTTTTGATCGTCAATAAAAAAGCCCGCTCAGGGGCCGAGTTAGATATCGCCATGTGTTTGGCAATTTTACAGGCCGGAGGCATCTCAGCCCATGTATTTAGCCTGGGCGAGGATGAACTCTGGCAACTGGATGAATGGATGGCCGAAGCGGATGTGCTGATTGTGGCGGGCGGCGATGGCAGTATTAACCACAATTTAACCCGAGTAATTGAGGCTGGCAAAGTATTGGCAATTATCCCCATGGGAACAGCCAACGATTTTGCGCGCAATTTAGGCGTGCCTAATGATGCTCGCTTGGCCTGTGAACTTATAGTGGCGGGTAATGTGGCGCAACTTGATGTGGCAAGTGTCAATGGCCATCATTTTGTTAATGTGGCCCATATTGGGCTGGGCGTGAGCGTTACCTACGAGTTAAACGACGAAGTAAAAAAACGCTGGGGAATATTGAGCTATCTGCGGGCGTTTATTAGTGCATTAAAACGTATGCGAACATTTAGGGCCAAGTTGCAACTGGATGGCCGCTACAAACGCTATCGCTTATTGCATCTATCCGTTGGTTGTGGGCGCTTTTATGGCGGCGGTAATGTGGTGGATGAACACTGCTATGCCAACAAT
Source organism: Cellvibrionaceae bacterium (assembly GCA_035338675.1). Taxonomy (GTDB): domain Bacteria; phylum Pseudomonadota; class Gammaproteobacteria; order Pseudomonadales; family Cellvibrionaceae; genus CAMCXE01. Next base: position 1,113 of record DAOQGS010000024.1, on the reverse strand, counting down.
GGTTGGCTTAATATCACAGGTTTGAGAAAACGCAGCCTATTTAAACTGCTTATTTCCCTGCCGTTTATTCGCTTTGGCCGCCATCGATTAATTAGCGAGGCAATAGTGGCCAAAGCAAAGCGCCTCGAACTTACTACCCGCAGGCCCATGGAAATTCATGCGGATGGTGAGCCGGTGGGGTTTACTCCTGCGGTGTTTGAATTGCAGCGTAAGGCATTAAGGGTAATTTATAATGTGCAAGAGCATCACTTGATGCTGAGCGACGCATAAGCGTTACTGCACCAAGTCAATCCTTCGACCTTCAAGCAAACGCCCGATAGGCGAGATTTTATTGTGAATAACTTAGTCAGCTGCTTTTTTAAATTGTATATTGTCAATTTGATAGTGCAGCCCGCCGCGTATTTGATTCTGTGCAAATATGCCAAAAGGTGCGTCATTTGCTAGCGGACTTAACCAGATTTCCGCCGCTGGAATGGGAACGCTGATATGGCGCCACAGCCCCAGTGGTTGCGGCGATAGAGCGTGCTGTATAAGCCCAGAACTGACCGTTATTGCCTCACCACTATCGCCGTAGTCAATGATATTCAAATCAAATTCTAAACTGCCCCCTGCAAACGCTTGCCAATTCACTAATTGTTGTTCGGCAAAGGGAATAAAAAAGCTTCCGCTGTAGGTGGATGACCCTGTAAATAATCGGTGGGTTACATCAATTACCTGTGCGTGGCTAGCATCACTGCTGAGAACTTCTCGCCAATATATGGGATTAGCTTCAATTGAAAAACTGGATTGGGAAATCTCTGTGATTGGAAATGTATAAAATGTTGTTCCAAATGTAACTCGTCCTGATACTTTCAGCGGCCCGAAGTCATTTCCCAAACAATCTTGAAAGACCACGCCGTAAGGGAGCCTGCAGTCGCCGATGCGATAAATCACGAAAATATCTTGCCTTTCTGAGTCTGGCGTTGTGGTTTGCCTGAGTAGAATGAGCGGCACCGACGTTCTCTGCCCTGGCACTTTAAATTCGATTTGCGCTGAATCCCGCTTAGTATTGTTTATTAATACGAGGTCAGTGCCTGTCCATTGTTGCCAATTATAGGTTTCACCCACTTGAGC
>DAOQGS010000023.1:0-14779 GCA_035338675.1 Cellvibrionaceae bacterium | reverse complement strand
CCCGGCGAGTGGTGCGCTTTTTGATGGCGTATTCTGCTTCGGCAAAGGTTAATTGACTCATAATGTTCACCGGCGGTAGGAAAGGTGCCATTTTACCAATTTTGAGTAATTTTTCAGAGGTTCCTTAGCATTTTCGGCAGCTTCTACGCCGATAATTTTTACCTCGATACCCTTGCCACCTATGGTAAAAATAATTACGACATGGTGCGCAGCGTATTAGACGGCGCTGCGGTTAAAAGCTTGGCCAATGCCGATACGGACGGCAGTGAAACCAGTTTTGGTTTGGGCGCGGGTTATCAGTTTGATTTTAAAACCATGCAGTTAAAATTATTCACCCGCTTGGATTATATCGATGTGGGGGTGGATAGTTATGCGGAATTCTCTGGTGATGACACCATGCTGGTGGCTAAAATCAACGATTTTTCCATTAAATCCTTTACCAGTAATTTAGGCGTGAGCTACACCTGGATTATTAATACCAGCTTTGGTGTGTTAAGCCCAGAATTGGGTGTGGATTATGAGCACCAATTTAAAGGTGATGGCTTTAATGTGGACGGCCAGTTTATCGGCGGTGAAGCTGGTGAATTTTCCATTTCCACCTTTGATAAAGACGCCAACTATTTTAACGGCAACCTGGCCCTCAACGCCGTATTTACCCAGGGTGTATCGGCTTATTTAAGTTATACCGGGCAATTTGGCCGCGATAAGTGGTCGTCTGATCACTACGCCCTGGGCGCGCGCATGGAGTTTTAAAGCAGCTAATCGCAGTTGATTATGTGCAGCAAGTAGCCTGGATGGAGCGCAAGCGAAATCCGGGTTTTTTTATGCCGTTTGTAAAGCACATCCTGCAACAAACCTTTTTATGCCTGCACTTCAGACGCGCAGGGATTTTTAAAATGCCGGAATCGACCTGTGGCAAAAATCATTGGTATCTGTGAGCTGGGTGGTTATTTAGGCCATATCAGTAAAATAACCTCTTTATTGCAACGCTTACATGCACTGGGCCATGAAGTGGTGGCGGTGCTGCCGGATATTTCCTTTGTGGGGTTTATGCAGGCCCAAGAGCCGCCCATCGCTTATGTATTGGGGCCTAAATTGCCCATGCCGGCCTTTAAAACCTCCCGCGACCCAGTCAATTTAAGCGAGGTATTGCTGTGTGCAGGGCTTGGCACCGACAGCGTATTAACCCCTTGCGCCCATGTGTGGCGGCAATTATTAACGCTATTAAAAGCCGATTTAATCCTGGCCGATTATGCGCCTACACCCTTATTAGCGGCCCGCAGTTTAGGCCTGCCCGCTGTGGTATTAGGCACAGGTTTTAGCGTGCCGCCGCCGGTATCGCCGTTGCCGGCATTTAACCGCCGCTTAGTGATTCAAGAGGCCGCCTTAAAAGCCTCCGACGAGCAATTATTAGCGGCGTTAAATCGTTATTTGGCGAAATTTAACGCTCCATTATTAAATTGTGTAAGCGATTTATTTTGGCAAACAGCTCAGGTGGCTATCACCCACGCCCAGGAGCTTGATCATTTTGCCCAGGGGCGCCCGGCGGATACTCAGTATTATGGTCTAGCCACACAAATGCCCGGTGGATTAGCCGTGCCCTGGCCTGCGGGGCAGGGCAAGCGCGTTTTTGCCTATTTAAAAACGGAATACACAGGCCTTGAATATTTGCTGACATTATTGGCGGCCATGCCGGTAGTGGCGGTGGTTTATATCAGTGGCGCTCAAGCTGAGCACTACCAGACATTTGCAACCGAGCGGCTACAGATTTATTTAGCGCCGGTGGATTTAACTGAATTAATGCCGCAAGCGGAGTGGTTAATCTACCACGCAGGCAGCGGTATGGCCTCCCAAGCGCTGGTGTGCGGTAAACCCTCCATTTTAATTCCCACCCATTACGAGCAATTATTTACCGCCGAAGCCCTAGCCAGCCGCCATTTAGGCTATGTATTAAACCCCCATTGGCCGGGCGCGCAAATAGAAGCACTCGTGCGACAAGCCCTGCAGGATATCGCCATGGAACAGCGCTGCGCGGCTTTGGCAGGGGCGGGAAATAATTTGGGGCAGGATGAGTTGGTGGCGTGTATTGATGGTGTTGCGCGGCATCCTTGCCGCCATTCTTAACTCGGCACTAAATTCCGCCGGGTTAATAGGTTAGGCGCGGCTAAAAAATACTTTTATCGGGCCATCTATGTAGGCGTCTGTAGTGACGCCGGAAGAGCGTGTAAGGCCAATCACCAAGCGCACTTTACGGGTTTTTATGGGCACCTTATATTCGGTAATCTTCATAGCAGCCCATTGGCCCTGCCCATCATTAACTGCCACTATGGGCGAGGTTGCCAGTAAAATACCTGTGTTATCGAAAAACTCTAATTTAAGCTGCGCATAATCGCCCACTTGATATGAAATACCCAAGGCAGAGGCGTTGATAAATACCTTACCCGCATCAATATCGATAAGGTAGGGGGAAGTGGTTAAATCGAGGGTTTGGGCGAGTTCAGCGCGGTTAAATCCGGATATTCCACCCCTCGCCACGCCACTTGTGCCGGTGTTGTTGATGCCGACATTGGCAAATTCGATAAAAACACCGGTGTTGTTGCTGAGCTTCTGCCAATATTGATTAATCAGCTCAGCAGGCTCTAGGTCGCGGGCTTGTACATCCACTGGGAGAATGGCTTGGGTTTTAACCCAGGACAGGTTGGCAGAAAATAATCCGTCTATATAGGCATCTGTGGTAATTCCTGCGCTGCGCGTAACACCTGCTGTTAATTTTAGATACCGTGTAGCCGCCGGAACCAGATGCTGAAGCTGTAATGGAGCCCAGCGGCTTTTGCCATCATTAATGGCAACCTGCGGCGCCTGGTCAATTGACACTTTATCTGCATTTAAAAACTCCATGCCTAAATGCGCATAATCGCCAATTTGCTCGGACATGCCTGCGGCAGAATAGGTGGCTGTAACCCCTCCTTTATCGATGTCTTTGTTTAAGCCACTTGCTGTTAAGTCGATGATTTGTGCAATTTCGGAGCTGTTAAAGCCATTGATGCCCAGGCGGGAAAAACCGCGCCAAGCACCGGCATTTGCCTTGCCTGCACCCACATCCAAAATAGAATTAGTTGTGTTGGCAACACGCTGCCAATAATTGCTACTAAAAATGTCATTTTCTAAATTAGCACCCAGAACAGGTAGCGCCAGTGTTTGCTCTAGGCTGCGCCAGCCGCCTGGTGCATCAATATGCAGCTCATCTACGTAGGCCGTGGTACTGGTATTGGGCAAACCCCTGCTGGCCACATAAATAGCATCTAACTTTTTTACCGCACTTATTGGGGTAAATTGTTTTACGCTGTTTGCACTCAGCGGGTCACCATCAAGATAAAGGCTAAAGTTTTTTGCGCTTAAATTAAATTTAATGGCAAAAAAGTGCTCTTGGCCGAAGGTGAATTGTTGCTCGGATAATAAGCTGCCGTCTGCAGTTGTTATATTTAAATGGCCCGTATCGGTAAATTCTATTTGAATTGCGGCTTGGGCAATTGGCCCGTCGAGGGCTATTTGGTTTAGCCCAATATCATCGCCTGCGCGCAGGGTTAAGATGGGTTTATTGCTAACTGGAGGCTGTTGGCTAATTGGGTCAATGCGAAAACGCAGCGAAATTTCACCTTGGCTTATGGCGGTGGCAATTGTCTCAAAAAATAATTTTGGGCTATCGGTATCGGCGTCACTAGGGGAGGTGAGTTTTAGTTGTTGGTTGTTATTGCGTGCGACTACCTCCGCGCGGCCCCCAGCATCAGTACCTGTAATGAGGTGTTTCGTGGTGGTAGGGCTGCCGATTAATGTTGTTGCGCCTAATTGTTCCGCTTCGAAATCTTCTAATAAAACGGCGCCAGTTAATCGTGCAGGAATATTTAAAATACGCAATTGCTCACTATTGGCGCTTAGCCGCGCAATTGCCTGGGCCAGGGGGGTGGTTTTGGCAATCACGCTGGAATCTATATCCACCTTTAAGCTGGCATCAAACCCCCAGCGGGTGCCGACTAATACGAGCTTATTATCGATCAGGATAAATGTGGGGGCGCCGGAATCCCCGGCGACCACGGAATTTTCATCAACGCCTAATGAATCGGCCGCGCCTATTGGGTCATAGGTATAAAAATAGGCGTGGTTAGCGATTTCGTGGGCTACACATATATTCCTGCCCACGCGCTGATTTAACGGGTTGAGTTCAGCTTGCAAGCCATCATTGGCCTTGCCCAATAGAATTAATTTACTGTCGATGGGTGGATAGGCCATGCCTGATCCCAGCAGCGGATACAGCGCAATATTGACGGGCACAGGGGCCGAAAAATACCCCAACCAAAGATCGCCCACTGCTCGCCCGCTACTGTCTTTGATTTGTTCGCCACCGGCTACAGTGCGATCAACAAACCCATCGGCGGGATTGTTGCTGAAATAAAAGCGCACCACTTCTCCGCTGCTGGGGTGGGCATGGTTAGACGACACAAAAAAGCGTTCGCTCACCATGGTGGCCCACTTGCTGGATGCGCTGACGACTTTTCCGATGCCAGATAAATCGTACTGCCGCAGTATAAATTGTTTATCGGCGCCCTGATAAAAACGGTCGTGCCGCTGTGGGCTGGCGCCTAACACATTGGTGGTCGCTTCTGCGCAAGGCAACTCTGCAATACCCTCAAGGGACAGCAATAATACGGCGAGTAAGATTTTTATATTTTTTATTGTCATGTTGCACCCGATACCGCATCCACTTTGCGACAGGTTTATACACCAGATTTATTACATGGCTATTGCAGCCTTATTAATTTGCCTTGCCGGATCAATACCGTTTGAGTTTGCGCTGAACAGTAAGGGTCTGTTACGAGTTGGTAGTCGTTCTATTGGGTGACGAATTAGTAAATGTTCAGCAAACCTTTTTGCTCAACCTGCGTGGGAGATATATTGGGGTGGGTTTAGTTCTGTAATAGAATCGAATCACTACGAGTGGAGTATTGTGGCTCGCAGCACTAAAACACACCTGCGATAGTTTCCAGTCAGTGCGGAAGTTACCTCCAGGCACATAAAAAGATGCAGTATAACTATAGGAAAAAATTTTAGCGGTAGTGCCGCTCGGAGAAGTATTTATTCTATTGGAATAATTGGTGTTGATTTGCCGAGTATTGTCCGGGTGTTGTTTCAGCTTCTCTCTAAGGTGTATCGGTATTGAATTTTGTAGTTAATGCTGTCGATTAAGCAGGTTTGTGTAGTTTGTATTCTTCATCATTGTGTGTGATTGTGAGCAGGTAACTCTTCAAACGATTTTTGTGACCATTTAGGAGCATGTGGCCATGGAGTGTCGCTTCAGCTAATTGATTGCTGGTGTCTAATTCGGAGCCAATGTGGATTGTTGCGGTAATGTAAAACTGTCTTGAGTCGGTTTTGTATAAAGACATAATTTTTACATTGCCGCACCACAATGGTGTTTTTTTATTTGCTTTCTTGATAGCCCAAGTAATGAGCCACTCAAAATTAATCTCTTGTGTTTTGTTGTGGCAATTATTCTTGGCTAGTTGAATGGCTATTTTGGCTTCTGAACGTCTAATTTGATTGTTTAATGTTCTAAGGTTCATTGTTCAGCTCACTTGCCATACCTCAATCGGTTGATTTCTATTAGAGATTTTAAAGGTTCGTCGCTGTGTCACTCAGAACATGGCTGACAAAACTTGGAAGGGGAAGACTAGGTAATGAATGGTCTGAAGATCATTTTGCATCTAGTTGGTTGAAATACCTAAGTGAAGCTAAATGCCTCGGAATGCTAAGCAATATCCGCCTGCCGATCCGCCGCCAACAGGGTTTCAAACTGCCACGCGGGCATGGGTTTGCCAAATAAATAACCCTGCCCCTCGGTGCAGTGTTCGCGCTGTAAAAAGTCTAATTCTTCGCTGGTTTCTATACCTTCGGCGATGGTTTCCAGTTCGAAATTGCGGGCCATATCTAAAATGGCCCGCACCACTGAGGCGTCGCCTTTGGAGGTGGCAATCCCGCGCACGAAACTCTGGTCGATTTTAATACGGGATAAGGGGTAGCTTTTGAGTAGGCTTAAGGAGGCGTAGCCGGTGCCAAAGTCGTCGAAGGCGATGCCGATGCCGCGGGCGCGCAGTTGTTGTAGGTGATCAAGAATTAGATCCGCGTTGGCAAGGACGATGTTTTCGGTAACTTCCAATTCCAGAGCCGCAGGCGGTAGGCCGTGGCGGGCGAGGGTGGCGAGCACGTCCTCGGTGAGGCTGCCGCCGTAAAACTGCGCGCCGCATAAATTAATGCCGATGCGAAAGTCATTATTAAACATGCGCCGCCAGTGGGCGGCTTGGGCGCAGGCTTCGTTAAGTACCCAGGAGCCTACGGTGGCGGCCAGGGGGCCGTTTTCGAGGGTGTGAATAAAACTTGCGGGGCTTAATAGGCCGCGCTCTGGGTGCCGCCAGCGGATGAGTGCTTCAGCGCCGGTGATGGTGCCGTCGGCCATGTTGATTTGCGGTTGGTAGAAGAGCAAAAACTCGCCTTTATCCACCGCCCGGTGCAGTTCTAGGCCGTAGAGGCGGCGGGTGACGGCCTCTTGGCGCAGGTTGGGGTCGAATAATTGGGTGCGGCCTGGGCCACAGGTTTTGGCCTTAAACAAGGCGAGGTCGGCGTTGCTCACCAACTCAATGGCCTCCTGAGCCTGTTGGGGGGCGAGGGCCAAGCCGCAGCAGGCGCTGATACGCACGTCCTGGCCGCGCAGGCTGAGCGGTTGGGTGAGGGCGAGGGTGAGGTGTTGGGCCAGGCTGAGGGCGGCGGCGGGTGTGAGGGGCTGAGGGTGCAGAACGGCGAATTCGTCGGCGCCCAAGCGGGCGACTAAGGTGCCGCTGTCGACGCTCTGGCTTAACCGCTCGGCCACCGCTCGCAGTATGTCATCACCCAAGCCCTGGCCGAGGGTGTCGTTAAGGTCTTTAAAGCCGTCCAGGTCGATGACCAGCACCGCGCCGTCCGGGGGGGATTGCAGCAGATGGTTTTCTACCCGGCGGTAAAAGGTGCCACGGTTGGCAAGGCCGGTGAGATCATCCAGGCCTGTGTGGGTCGGTTCGTGGCTGGTGTCTTTAAAGATGACTTCAAAGGTCATGCGGCCCGCTTCCCGCCAACCGAGCAGCACCAGGCCGATGGGGATTTCCTGGCCATGGGCGCCGAGAACCGTGAGTTCTTCGGGGAAATGTACTTGTTCTAGCGATGCCTGGGCGCAGGCGTCGGCAATCAGGCGGCGAAAGCCCGCGCGGGCGCCGGGGGCCAAGAGGGCGTCAAAGGTGAGGCCCGGTTTGGCCTCCAAGGGAAAGCCTAAAAAATCAGCTGCGGGTTGGTTCCACTCCAGCAGTTGCAGGTGTTCATCAAACCAAATGACGGCGCTGGGCAGGTTCGCGGCGTAGCTGGCAAAGGGCGGCCGAAAGCGCGTACTGGCCACTTCGATACGGCGTAGCTCCAGCCGGTCGGAGGCCATTTTGGCCAGCTCCGCCAGGCGCTTAGCATCTGCGGTGGAGAATTCTGGGTGGGGTTTGGTATCCAGGATGCACAGGGCGCCGAGGGCATGACCTTCGGGGGAGCGCAGGGGAACGCCGGCGTAAAAGCGCACCTGGGCGTTGCCGGTAACTAGTGGGTTATCGAAAAAACGCTCATCGCAACTGGCGTCGGCTACCACCATCACTTCATCTTGGGTGATGGCGTGGGCGCAGAAGGAGACTTCCCGGCTGCGTTCGAGGGTGCTGAGATCCCGGTACTCTATGCCCACTGCCGCCCCAAAAAACACATGGTCCGAGCCGATCATATTCACGGCGGCCACCGGCATGGCAAACATATGGGAAGCAATTTGGACGACGGGATCGAGGCTTTTTAACATCTGCCCTTGTTCGAACCCGTACCGGGCGAGGGCCTGTAGGCGTTCAGGCTCATCGGGCAACAGTGTTGGGCACTTCATCTGGCCTCCTAGGTGTGGCTATTTTCGTCTCTGAATCAGCACTGCCGTTGGAGTATAGAAAAGTTATGGCGGGTGGAAAGTGTGCGGTGTTAAATAATTCTGAGCTGGGGGTGCAGGGTGGCGCGGGTGCTTCTATCCTGGGCAGTGGCATGGGTTTGGGCGCCCTAAAATTTCCCTCCTTTGGAGGGGGGCAGGCTTGCCTGCCGGGGTGGTTGCGCTGGCGGCCCCTGAGTATTGCCACGGGACGAGCAAATTTTTTTACCTATTTTTTATCGACAGGAGCGCAGCGGGCTGCGCAAGAAACAGCATAGCGTCCTACCACCCCGCCCCTTCGGGTCACCCCTCCAAAGGAGGGGAATTTAAGGCACTGCTGGCGAAAACCCTGTTTGCTACCTCTACATCTAAGACATGGCGTTCTCAAGAGGCGGCTAAATTGTGCCTAACGCCTTTACATTGCCTCCGCCAACAGGGCCTCAAATTCGGCGGCGGGGAGGGGTTTGCTGAAGTAGTAGCCCTGAATTTCGTCGCATTCGTTTTGCAGCAAAAAGGCATTGTGGGCCTCGGTTTCTACCCCTTCGGCGATGACGTTAAATTCCAAGCTGTGGGCCAGGGAGATCACTGCCCGCACTATGGCGGCGTCCTCCGGGTCGGTGAGCATATCGCGCACGAAGGATTGGTCGATCTTGAGGGTGTCCAGGGGGAAGCGCTTTAAATAGCTGAGGCTTGAATAGCCGGTGCCGAAGTCGTCGATGGAGAGCTTGACGCCGATGGCGCGCAGCTGGCCGAAGGTGGCGATTACTTTTTTCACGTCCTTGGCGATCAGGCTTTCGGTGAATTCCAGCTCCAGTTGGTTCGGCGGCAGGCCGGTTTCTTCTAGGGTGCGGATCACCCAGCTGGCCACGTCCTGCTGCAAAAACTGGCGGGCGGAGATATTCACGGCGATGCAGGGCTGCTTTTGGCAGTTGTCGCTCCAGGCTTTGGCCTGGGCGCAGGCGGTGCGCAGTACCCAGTCGCCGATGGGCACAATCAGGCCTGAGTCCTCGGCGATGGGGATAAATTGGTCCGGTGAGACGGCGCCGAGCTTGGGGTGGCGCCAACGCAGTAGGGCCTCGCAGCCGACAATGCGGCCGCTGGCCAGATTCACCTTGGGCTGGAAGGCGAGGGTGAATTGATTTTCCGCGATGGCTTCGCGCAGGTGGTGCTCTAAGTTCACCCGCCACTGGGTTTCTGCGCTCATTTCGGGGGTGAAAAACTGGTAGGTGTTGCGGCCTAAGTCTTTGGCCCGGTACATGGCTACGTCGGCGTGGTCGATGAGGGTTTCCGGGGTGTCGCCGTCGTGGGGGAAGACGCTGACGCCGATGCTGCCGGAGAGGTGCACCTTGCGGTTGTCCACCAGGATGGGGGCATCCAGCTGTTTAACGATTTTTTCCGTGGCTATGTAGGCGTCGGCTGCGCTGTGCAGGCCGGTTAAGAGGATTAAAAACTCATCGCCGCCCTGGCGGGAGACCGAGTCGCCCTCGCGCACCAGTGCGCCTAAGCGCTCGGCGGCGGCTTTGAGGACGGCATCGCCAAAGGAGTGGCCGTAGCCGTCGTTGAGCACCTTAAAGCGGTCTAAATCCAGGTACAAAATCGCCAGCTGGGAGCCCGCCCGGCGGGCGTGGCGGATGGCCTGTACTATGCGGTCCATTATCAGGGTGCGGTTGGGCAGGCCTGTGAGGTCGTCGTGGGTGGCCAGGTAGCGAATGCGCGCCTCGGCCTGTTTGCGCTCGGAAATGTCGTCGATAAACAGGGTGCATACCTGGGTGTCGCCGCTTTTGAAGTTGGCCACCCGAAACTCGGCATCAAACACGCCGCAGGGGCCTTTAAATTGAGTGGTTTTAATGCCTTTGCTGGCGCGGATCAGCTCCCAGCTGAGGGCCGGGTCGTTCAGGTGCACCAGGGTGCGCACATCCTTGCCATTGAATTGCTCCCGGTAGCGGCCGAATAAACGCTCGGCGGCGCGGTTCATTTCCAGAATCTGCAGCTTGTCATCCAGGCTCAAAATGGCGGTTTTGGAGGAGTCAAAAATAACGCTTTTTAAGGTGAGTGAGGCGGCCTGCTGCTCTTTGCTCTCCACATACTGGCCCACCACCAGGCGCAGGTGGTCGAGGGCTTGGCCTAGCAACTGGGTCTCGCGAAATTGCGCGGCGCGGGTGTTACTTAGCGGGGTGGTTAGGCTCAGCTCCTGCAGGCCAATCTGGTTCACCTGCCGCTCCAGCTCCGCCAAGGGCGCGCCAAACCGCCGGGCCATGCGCACGGATACCCACATCAAGCCCAGGGCAATCAGCAGCCCCATGGCCCCTACTTGGTAGAGCTGGCGCAGTAGGGGGGCCTCAATAAAGGGGCTGGGGCTGGAGGTAATCACCAGCCAATCCAAACCGCCTTTAAGGCGCAGCCGATTGGCGGCCACCCAGTGGTGCTCGCCCCCGTGGGGGCGTTTAGCGACGTAGTCTGCCTGGGCGATCTTCACCAGGGCGCTAAGCTCGGCGCTCAGGGGCATGGGTTCTTGTTTGAGGCTGGCCGCGCCGATCAGGCGGTGGGTTGGCCCCAGTTCAACCACTTGAATATGGGTCTGGTACTCCTGTTCCAAATTGCGCAAAAAGCGGTTGAGGGCGGGCAGGTCGAAGTCGCTGTCGAGCACACCTAAGAGGCGGCCATCTTCACTGCGCAGGGCTTTTACATAGCTAAACCCCCAGAGGGATTCGCTGGTGTTTTCGTGGACGATCCACTGATAGGTGGGCATCCAAGTTTCTCCGCTGGGGCTGTTGACCGCCGCTTGGTAGAAGGGCCGGGTGCGCGGGTCGTACTCGTAGCCCGGCAATTGGCTATGGGGCTTGAAGCCTGCGCGGGTTTGCAAGAAGCTGCGGATAACTTCGCCCTTGGCGTCCTGGCCTGGGAACAGCCAGAGCAAAATGTCGCCGCTGGCCGTGCGCTCGAGGTTGCCATAGGCGCCGTTATCCGCCAGCACAATACCCAGGTAACTCAGCTCCGGCCGCTGCTCAAAGGCCGCCAGGGAATGTTCGATGGTGCTGCGCAGGGTGGCGGAGGAGATTTCCGGGGTGCGGGCGGCGCGCTCGGCGGATTCGCCGGTCATCTCGGCGGCGCGGATCAGAATGCGCAGCCGCTCGCTCACCCGCGCTTGGGTCTCTTGGGCTTTGGTGCGGGCGGCTTGATGGGTGCTGGTATAGGCCTGCCAGGCCATGCCGATCAGCAATACCAGCTCCAACACAATCACCACCCCGACCACATTGGTGAGCAGGGCGCGAGTAAACGAGGGCACCCGCCCGTCGGTGGGGCTGCGCGTGGGTTGGTCAGTAAGCTGAGCTCGCGTATTCATGGTTACCTATTGGGCTGGGGCAGCGGATGGCCTGCCGGTAACTGATCCTGGGTAACCTGTCCTGTGGGTTGGCACGCCGGGTTACCGATACCTACGCTTCAGCCCACACTTAAGGCCGAGGCGGTTACTTTTTTAACCGGTTTTTATTCTTATAGTGTTGTTGCCCGTGCGGCCTGTCGTCTGTGCCAATGGGTACCCATTAACCGCGCCCCATGAGCCGGGCATGGTCTGCTGACGCGAAGGCTGTGCTGAGGGCGTTTGATTCTGGGCGGCAGGTGTCAACGCTGTCAATTAGCCCGTGAGATTTCAGGGTTAATGATAGGCGTTTTTAACCTGTTTGCAGGTTAATTAATGGCGCGGTGTGATCGGTGTTAAGCAGGTACAACATGGGCAGGGCCTAAAATTCCCCTCCTGTGGAGGGGTGCCCCGAAGGGGTGGGGTGGTAGATCGCCGGGCTGTTTTTGGTTCGCAGCCCGCTGAACATATGGGTAAGAGAAATTATGGGTAAAAGATTTCCCTGTCCCCTGAAATAGAACGGGGTTCTCCAGCGCAACCACCCCGGCAGGCAAGCCTGCCACCCCTCCACAGGAGGGGAATTTTAGGGCGTGCAGGCGCCGACAAGCCTCAACCTAATTACATTACCTTTACGTTTAATAGGCAGTGTTATCCACGGGATTTGCCGCTCCTTGTAGCCTGGATGCAGCGCAGCGCAATCCGAGGCATCCAAAAACCCGGAGTGTGCTGCATCCAGGCTACCGGGTTCCATGTACCGAGTTTCAATTGTTGCGTACCAAGGCCCCTATTGCGCCATGGCCAAATCGTCCAGGCAAAAAAAAAGCAGCCCGCAGGCTGCTTAAAGGAGGCCATTGAACGGTTATTTAACCGCAAAGCGCCAGGTGGGGCTGTCTGTGGTGCCGCCTTTGCCGTCCTCGGCAATCACCTTCCAGAAATAGGCCTGGCTCACTTTTAGGTTGCTAGGTACAAAGAAGCCCAGGTCTTTCTGTTCCGGCAACAGGGTGCAGCGGTCAAAGGTGAGTTTTTCACCGGAGGCCCACAGGCAGAAGCGGTAGGTGAGTTTATCGCCGTCTTTATCCAGGGTTGGCTTCCAAGTGAAGGTGGTTTTCTCGCTCACATCGGTTTGGTTGTTTTTCGGGTAGGCCAATTCCACCGGCAGCGGTTTGTTGTTCAGCTGCAATTGCTCAACGGTTAAATAGGGCTTGGCAAAGGCCGGTTCCGCCGTGGTGGCTACGTCCTGGCTGCAGGCTTTGCGCAGGGCGGGGTTTTTAACCGTGCTGCAGTACTGCTGGGCGAGTTTTAGGTCCATGGGTTTAACCGGTTCGCGCACCGCTATGCCCGGGATTTTGGGCACATAACAGTTTTTGGCGCCGTTTTTCGGCCAGCCGGGCAGCATAAAGGTTTTGCTGCTGGTGCCGGGGGCGTAATCGAACAGGCTGGTTTTATCATCCACCCGCCAGGCATCGGCGAACTTGCTGTAGAGCACATCAAAGCGATCGCTTGTGCTTGCGGGCAGGCCGCCCAACAGGTCGCCGCCGGGTAGGGCGGGCAGCCAGTTGCCGGGGGCCACCGAGCCCATCACGCCTTCGGTGCTGCGGGCGTTGCGCACATCTACCGCCAGGTACCACACCTGGTAGTAGTCCCAAAAGTAAGGGGTGATCACAACGGCGCTGCCGCCGGGGAATTCCACCTGTACGCCACCGGCCGCCGGGGTGCGCATAATGCGCCCGCCGTTGGCCAAGTTAATGCCGCTGCTGGTGAGGCTTACCAGCTTGCCGTCGATGCGCAGTTGCATGCCCTTAGGGTCCGGTTCGCCGCTGATATTGGGCTGGTAGCTAATGCGCTGGCCGCCCACATTCAAGGCCACCGCTGTGCTAAGGCTGGGGCATGCGGCGATGCCGGTGTTGGGGTCGGTGATGGGCACCTCGGCGCCGAAGGGGGTTTGCCGCACTTGGATTTCTTCGTTAATGCCCTTGAGCAACACAAATTCACCGCTGCTTTGGAAATCAAAATTGCGGCCGTTCACTGTGGTGATGTGGGGGTCGCCGATGGTGAGCGGGGCGCCGCCGACAATCCAGCGGCGGATGGTCTCCTGGTCGGTGCTTGGTAGCGCAGGGCCGCCACAGGGCATCATGCCGGATGGGCAGTCTTCGCTGGTGTTGGTAATGCGCTGGTAGAGGTAACTTGTTGCAGGGGTATTGGTTACGAAGCCAAATGCAAATCCGTGGGAGCGATCCAGGCGATGTCCAAAAGGCGCATTTTCGTCTTCTGAAAAATCCAAGTACCCAACACCCAAAGTGGATACCGGTGGGTAGTTAAGGCCACCGTGGCACTCGATGCAGCTTTTGTTGAATATGCGCTGTACATCCGTGTAAGTGGGCACATCATTTACGCCTGGCAAGGCGGCTAGTGTGGCATTTACCGCCGGAATCAGGCTGGAGCAATTGGTGGGTACGCTTAAACCTGCCAGGGGTTCAGCGACTAGGTTGGCTTCAATTCCTGCGGTAAAAGGCGTCAGGTAGTCATCGAAAACATCGGCAAAGGTATAGGTGCGCGAGCGACCCCGCACGCCCATGGACCACTTGTCCACCGATACCCCAAGCGGCTCTAAAAAGTAGCGGTACATGGCTACTCGTTCGGTGTTGTAACCATAGTCCTCCCGATCTACATATTTGCCCCCCATGATCGTGGCATCCCCGCTTCCTCCAGCCGGGCGACGGAAAATTTCCTGGCGAATACGGCTGAGGCTGGTAGAAACGCCTGTTGGGGTGGTGGGGCCGTACTCTTCAATTAAACCGTTGCCGCCGCCGGGTAGGTAAATATCGCCCACGCGGGTAAGGTTAAATTTCTGAAAGTCTGCTTTGCGGCGAGGCAAGCTCTGGGCGCGCGTGCGCGTATCGGTAACCAATTGGTTAATGCTCATACCACTGCGGGCGGTAAAAAAGGCTTGGTTAACACCTAGGGCTGTGCCCGTGGTGCTGACAACCTGGTTGCTGGCTGCATCAATAGTCAAGCAGCCCTTATTAATTGCCAGGGCGATGGGCCTTACATCAATGGGCACGCTGCCGGTTGCCCAGCGGTGGCTGGCCACTTCGTCTGCCACTCGCTGCTGGTTGAGGCTGCCATCGGCGCCGCCGAGCAAATCAAAAAACTGTACAGCACGGCCCTCGTCGCTGCCGGGGGTGCCGGAGTGATGCAGGGTTAAAAAATCACCGCCTTGAGTCACATTGGAGACTGGTAGCGCGATGTTATTGGCAAAGCCGTAATCAGAAGTGATTGTGCCACTGCCACTGATAGCAGGCTCGGTAAATATGGGCGAAAACAAGTCAAAACCGAACACTATATGGCCGTCGTTGGCGCCGCCATTGATGCGGCTGATAGCGTGGTTGGCCGGTACGCCTGGC
>DAOQGS010000022.1:0-14988 GCA_035338675.1 Cellvibrionaceae bacterium | reverse complement strand
AAATTGCTCGGTGAGAAAGTTGGCCTATTGGATAGCGCCCGAGTAGATGCTTCGGGTTCGAATGGCGGTGGGCAGATTTTATTGGGCGGCGATAAAACAGGGGCTAATCCACTGATTAGCAATGCTCAGTTTTTACATATTGGTGCAACCACGCAAACGAAATCAAATGCACTAGAGCGAGGAGACGGAGGAAAAATTATTGCCTTCGCGTCCGATACGGCAACTTTACTGGGACAGCTTGAAGCTAAAGGGGGTGCGATAAGCGGCAATGGTGGATTTGTAGAAACGTCGGGATTGAATGGGTTGATATTGGAAGGCAGTCCTGACATATCAGCAATAAACGGCGTAGCTGGGGGATGGTTGATTGATCCCTACAACTTGACCATTAGTGGAAATATTTCGACCAATGTAAGCCCAGTTGGAAATGTATATACGTCGAACAATAGCAGGTCTGTAATTCGATGGGGCGACATCAATACGGCATTATTAAATGGGGGAACTGTTGAGGTTCGGACTGGAGCTGGTGCTGGGGTCGGTAACATTACTTTTGATTACACAGGTAATAATCCAAGTTTTAATTTTACTTTCGACAATGTTGGCAACATAACCTCTACGTTAAAACTTAACGCCGACGGCGATATAAAATTCTCCGACAAAGCCACCACCTTGGTGGCAACCAATAATAACCGCCTCAATTTAGACTTCACCGCAGGCGGTGATATAGATTTAAATAAGGTTGCTATTGCTACCAATGGCGGTTATTTCACCGCTGCCGCCAAGGGCACGCAAAAACTGTCCAGCTCCCCCGATGTATTCGCTGCCGGTGATGTTAAAGCCGCTAATGCCAGCATCAGTACCTATGGCGCTTTGGGCGGTGGTGATATTAGCCTCACCGCTAAGGGTAAGGCAGATTTAGGGGAGATGAATTTTAGTTATGACTATCTTAACGGCAATAACTTTAATTTAATCCAGGTGGGTTCCCTGGCGGTAACGGCAGGCACTATTGTGCTGAATAAAGACGTTGATTTTAACGATAGCGGTGGTTATTCGGGGCAGGGTGTTGCCAATGTGCACACCGTAAATAATGTTGTGACCTTTGATGGCGCTACCGATAAAACGACCCTTAATTTCACTGCTGGCGACGCAATCACCTTAAATGCATCCATCATCGACAAAGAGTATGGCGATGGGCGCGATGCATTGGGGGTTGACTTAATCGCCGGTACAGGCGCGGTCACCATTAATAAACCCATTTATACCTCTGGCGGTTCTATCCTGGTGTCTGGTGCGGACATTATTCAAAACGCGCTGATTAACACCGACCGCGCTAATGAGCGCACTGACTTAGAAGTGGCCAACGGCAAAAATGGCAATGCCACTCGCTCGGAAGGCGGCAATGTTACTTTGATCAGCGATGCCGATATTTCGTTAAACACTATTACCACCGATTCAGTGTGTACGGTTGGCAACTGTACGGGAAATCTCTTCGTGCAAAGCCGCACCAGCGGCAAAAAAATCAGTATTACTCAAGCCGATAACACCTTTTTAACCATTCATGGCACTACGGATTTTAGTATTAATGGCGGCACGCTTAATTTAACCAATGGGCAGAATACATTTGGCACCTTGGGCGGTAGCGATGAGGCGCAAGCGGGGCGTGCGGAGAATAAAACCATTACGCTGGGCAAAACCGGCGATATCCGGTTGACGGGGTTTGGGCTGTTGCTGGGTTCTGCAGATATTACTGGTTCTGCGCGTTTAACGGCGGCTGGCGCTCAGCAATCCCTTGCGCAAGTGGCTGATACCACGTTCAAAATTACGGGCGATACGGAATTAACGGCCAACACGATTAACCTTGTTAATAACGGCAACGATTTTGCGACGATCAGTGTAGAGGCGGCATCTTCGGCACGTATTCACGACATGAATGGCCTGACAGTAAACCGTGTAAACACACCGAATTTTACGCTCACTACCGTAGATGCGGCCTTGTTTGATGGCTCTATCATTACAAACGGTCAACCGGTCTCGATTACCCAAGCGGGTGCGGGAGGCGTTGAGCTGGCAGATGGCTTAATAAAAAATGGTACGGGTGCCGTTAAGTTTACTGGCACGGCATTAAGCACAGGTTTACGGCTGTTGAGCAATCAGGATGCGACCTGGGATTTAGCGAGTAAAACATTAGTGTGGAACAGTAAAACTTTTGGCTTTGACGGTTTTAGCGCACTTATCGGTGGTGGCGGCAAAGATACGGTTAGCTTATCGCCAAGTATGAATGCCATTGATTTGGAAAATACATCAGCTGCCGGTTTTTTATTCTCGAATATAGAGGTGTTTAAAGCCACTGCGTTGAACACCAGCATCAAAGGCTTTAAAGCTAATTCTCAATGGACGATTATCGACGATAAAAAAGGCACCATTGCAAAATTAGGCGGTAAACTTACGGCATTTGAAGGCTTTAATGAATTAATCAGCTCGGATGACGCCTCGAATACCGATCTATTCACGTTTAATGGCAATGGTGCTATTGGCAAAATTACCGGCCAAAATGCCGATGTCGTTAATCTGTTTTCGGGCGCAGGCGGCGCTGGGGTGGATTATGATTGGTTTGTTACCGCTAACACCCTGAATGGCCTTACGCAGGTATCAGCTCAGGTAAAACGCAGTGGCCAAAGTACGGATGTTATTTCGTCTATTACCGGCGTGGGCCATATCGATAGTAGTAATGGCAGGGATACCGTTAATGCTTCAGCGACTTTTGCAGGTACCATTGATTTAAAAGCCGGTGTTAATAGTTTAACGACGGATGCCGCGAGCCTTTTATTCTCCAGCAGCCCATTAAACATGAATGGGTTTGTGGGTGTTAATGACCTCAACGCTAAAACCCAGGCCGCGCGTTTAAAGGCCACTACGAATAATGCCAGCGCTACCTTGAACTGGACGGTTAACCCAGCGGCGGATGCCCTTAAAGGCCCGTTAAGTGGATCTATCACCTATGTACAATCCGGGCAAGCGGATCAAACCCTGAACTTTAATCAATTTGCGTTTTTATCCGGCGGCGCGAATAACGACACTTTTACATTAAATGCATTAAATGCAGGCACATTTACCGGTGGGCAAATTAATGCCGGTACACCTGGTAGTATCGCCACACAGGATCGGTTAATTAATAGGGTTGAGGGCACTGTATGGGATTTATCGGCGACCTCACTGCGGGGGGTGACATTTAGTGGCTTTAATTATTTAGATGGCAGTGGCACGGATACCCTTAATGGAGCGAATACCACCAATAATTGGCGTATGAATAATGGTCAATTCACGTTAAATACGGCCACTCAATTGAGCGGCTTTAATGTATTGAACGGCGGCAGCGGTAAGGATATTTTTACGCTTAATGGCAATACAACGGGGATAACACTGCGCGGTAACGCTGGGTCAGATGAATTTATTCTGGCCGATAACAGTATTCAAACTGGAATGCTGGACGGCGGTGCAGGGATGGGTGCCGATACTGAGCGCGACACGCTTACACTCAATTCAGGCACCAATGCTTGGGTCGTCACGGCAGCCAAAACCGGCACGGTGAATAGTAATTCGTTTAGTGGTATGGAGCTTTTAGCCGGTGGCACAGGCAGTGACACGCTGGATACCACCATCGCTAATCCACGCTTTTTATTGACCGGTATAGGCGAGGGAATTCTGCAGTCAAAAACTCCCGATTCAACATCCGTTGTTAGCACGGTTACCGGTATGGACACGGTTAAAAATACCGGTGCATTAACAGGCTTAGATAGCGGCACGCTTACCTGGGGTATTACGGGTGCGAATAAAGGCGTCATTAAAAATGCTGAGCAAAAAACCTTAATTAATTTTGACGCTGTGGGCGCATTAATCGGTGGGGATGCGGATGATGTGTTTGATTTCACCGCAGCGGGTGCGTCTTTAACGTCTGGGGTTGTCGGTGGCAAAGGCGTTAATACATTAAAAGCGCCTAATGCCATCAACACCTGGGCAATGGCTGAGGCTACCGGTGGTGTGATTACAGCGGCAGGCGTGGCATCTGAGGTGCGTTTTGAGGGTATTCAAAGATTGTACGGTGGCGATCAAGCCGATACCCTGGATTATTCTGCTCTGCCTGCCAGCAGTGGCGATGCGACGCGCTTGACGATAAAGGCTACGGATTTAATCGCGATTGAATCGGTGAAAGGTAATGGCATTAACGTATTTTTACAGGCGGGGGATGGCAGCAATACCTGGACCTTCAATGACGCCAATACGGGTGTTTTAAATAATGCGTTAGGGTTTAGCCAGTTGGCGGGTGTGCAAGGCGGTGCAGGCCAAGACCGTTTTGTGCTGAATACCAGCAGCGTATTTAGCGGCACTTTAGACGGCGGAGCTAATACACTGAACGGCCAGGCCGGTGGCGAAGTCGTGCGGGATGAATTGAGTGTGGATGCGCAATCCAGTGAATTTGTAATTACCGCACAAGGCGCGGGCCGTCTGAGTTTTACCAATCTTACACATACAATATCATCGCTTACATTTACCGGCATTGAAGCCTTGAGTGGGGGCGATGCGGTTGATCGGTTTACCTTTTCCAACGCGCTGACCGGTGCAGCCAATCTCGATATGCTTTTGGACGGTAAAGGGAATCAGGATTCCATTGAATTGCCCAGCATTCAACTCACGATTGCCCTTGCGGCAGGTGTTGAGCGCACGGGTAATAAAGGCTTGGTGTTAGCGCATTTTGAATCCATCGCGGCGGATGAGGCGACCCAAAGCAGTTTGCAGGCCATGAATGGAACAGCCCTGTGGGCGATGGATGGGCGCAATTCTGGAACCTTAACGCTCACCCCGGATGCTAATTCCTCCAGCCCCAATTCCTCTAACTCCAGTGCCACCAATCCCAGTTCCACCAGTTCCAGTTCGACCAATGCCAGTCCCAGCACCTCAACACGTTTTAGTGGTTTTACCCATTTAGTGGGCAGCGGTGGTACGGATACCTTTAATTTTAATGCGCCCAATGCCAACGGCGTGGTGCAGGGTAGTTTTACGGGCACGATTAGCGGCGGTGAGGGTGATCGTATTATTGCGCGGGATACCGCCAACGAATGGACATTAATGGCTGTAAGTGACGGCAACAATACACTTAAAACTCAATCCGGCGAGGTGTATGTAGCGGATTTTAAGGGCGTCAGTATTCTTCAAGGGGGTAGCGAGCAGGATCGCTTTAGGATTCGGGGTAACCAAAACGCCATCAGTATTTACGGTGGTGCGGGTAACGATATTTTTACGCTCGCTGATGGCGGCATGATTAACGACATCCATGGTGAGGAGGGAATGAATACGCTGGAAGGACGTATCAGCGGTAGCATGGTATGGAATTTTATCTCGGCTACACAGGGTCAATTAAAAGAGGGCGCGTTGCTGTTGGCCGAGTTTGACGGCATTCAGAATTTTAAAGGCCGCTCGGCCAACGATACAGTTAATTATTTTAGTTCACCCAGTGGGGTGCGTATAAAAACCTGGGTCTACGAGGATAATCAATTTAATGTGGTTGAAGATAAAATAACCCTGATTGATATGGACGTCATTAATGCGGGCGCGGATGCCGATACAGTGCGATTTAAAGCAGCATTTGATGGTGTTTTTAATGCCGGTGGCGGCAGCGATACGGTGGAATTATTAGCCGGTGGTTCGGTAAAGCGTTTTACCGGTGGCACCGAGGGCGCCGATAGCACAGGCGATAAAATAATCGGTCCCGTGGCCGGTGCCGTTTGGCAATTAAATACGGATAACAACACCCTCGCCGATAAAAGCGGCACACCCTTGGTGGGTAATTTTCAAGACGTGGAAACACTGCAAGCCGATACCACCGGGGAAGACACTCTAGCGTCTACGCTGGCGGATAACACTTGGAACCTATCATCGGCCAATGCGGGTGTATTCAATAACGCCATTCACTTTAACGGCTTTGATTATTTAATCGGCTCGGATTTAAAAGACAGTTTTGTTTTTAATTTTATTGGCACCTTTGGCAAAAGCGTGGATGCGGGCAAAGGCGAGAACAGTGTGCGGTTGAATTTAGTTAACCGCGTTGCGCTTAATTGGGGCGATAAAGCTGTGAATGGCGTTAAAGGCGCCAATACAATTATTGGCTCCAACAGTGTGGAGAGTGAATTAAGCCTGCTCAGCGATGTTGGCCTCACCTGGACCATTGACCGCTTAGATGGCGGTGTCATTTCCGATGGCACCTCGAGCTTTACCTTCGATCAGTATAAAAATATTAAAGGCACACACCAGACGGATGATTTTCGGTTTACCAATGCCGGGGCTATCAGCGCCAGTATCGACGGCGGCGAAGGCTCCGACAGCCTGTTGGGGCTTAATCGCGATAACACATGGCAGCTTGGCCAAACCTTCTCGATTACCGCCTCAGGAGATGCCAGCCCCTATGTAACCCGTGCTACGGGTATCGAGCGGTTGTTGGGGAATAGCGGCAACGATACCTTTGAGGTCAATGCTCGGGTTAAAGCTAGTATTGCCGGTGGTGAAGGCGATGATCGTTTGGTGCTTGCCTCCGGCAGCCAATTGGACGGCCGCTTCAATGGCAACGGCGGTGACAACACCATCGAGAGCCAGTTGGCGGCCAGCCGCTGGGAATTATCCTCCGTGGTGGACGGCGTTATCTTCAATGGTGACGAAGCCGCTCTGGGGTACAACAATGCCAACAAGATGCAAGCACTGGCCAGTGGGGATAACCAATTAAGTTTTGCCAACCTGGCAGCAGACGTACAGTGGGTGATTAACGGCAGCACGAATGAGCGCGCCGCAGGTCAGGTGTCGGTGGTGGGCCAAACCACTCCCGCCAGCCAATTTAGCGGCTTTAATCATATCACCGGTGCCAAGGGGGCTGACGATGTAACCCTCGCCGCCGCCATTGGCGATATCAATTTAGGTGAGGGCAATAACCGCCTCAGGCTACAAACCGGCGCCAAGGTGAACAGCCTGCTAGCAGGCACGGGCCGTGATGAGCTGAGAAGTTTTGCCGCTGCGAATCTGTGGCAAATGCTCAGTGCGACCGAGGGCACATTAAGTACCGCAAGCGCTAAGGTGGTGGGCCAGTTTACCGGCTTCGACGTGTTGACCGGCTCGGGCAATGACCGCTTAAGCGGCGCGGCGGCATCCAATAAATGGCTGCTGAACGGCCCCGGCAGCGGCACCCTCAACACCAGGCTCAGCTTCGCAGGCTTTGGCCACCTGCAGGGCAATGGCGGCAACGACACCTTCGAAGTGGATGCCGCAGGCGGTATAACGAGTATTGATGGTGGCGACGGTGACGACAGCCTAAGTGCTCGCAACAGCGCCAATACCTGGAACTTCAGCCGCAATGACAGCGGCAACCTGCGCGCTACCGGCGAGCAGGCCAATTACTTAAGTTTTAGCGGGATTGAAACCTTTACTGGCGCTGTGGCGGCGGCCGATAGCATCAGCCTAGACCCACAGGTAACCCAGGTGAAATTGGCGGCGGGTGGCCAAGCCGGAGATGAGTTAATCGTGAATTACCGCGACAGCCTCAGCCTCACGAGTGATGGTACCCGCTGGTTGGGGATCAGTGGTGTGCAGCAGGTGACCGCCCAGCCACTTACTCCGGCGTCTAGTGCGCAAATAACCAGTAGCGCAAGCTCCGCCAGTCGCTGGATCATCAATGAAGAAAACGGCGGTGATTGGACGGTGGGGGTCGGCACGGCGGGTGCTCAAACGACGCACTTTAGGGGCTTCGATACGCTGCAGGGGGCTGCCGCTGCAGATGAATACCTGCTCAGGAATGGCCGGATCAGTACACTAATTGATGGCGGTACCGCGTTGCCGGGCGACCTGCAAAACGACAGCCTGGCAGGGGACAGCCAAAACACCTATTGGACCGTGACGGGCACCGGCGCGGGCTCACTGACCTATGTCGCGGAAGATCACCCACCGGTGCAACACTTCGCCAACATCGAGACCTTGATCGGTGGAGCGGCCAATGATGTATTTCGCCTCGCAGCCGATGGCATTAGCATTAATATTCGCGGCGGCAACGGCCATGAATCTGTGGACTCAATAGCCTTTAACGGCGCGTTGGATCTCACCCTTGGTCAGCAGGACGTAGTGGGTGTGGGCATCAGTGAGATCGAAGCCTTTAGAGCAGACGAAACCCAACCAAACATCCTGCGTTCTTCTGCTGCAGGGGGAAGTTGGACGCTCACGGGCGCCAACGCGGGCGTGCTTGTCTCCGGAGGTGAGCGCTTGGAGTTTTTCAACTTCCAGAACCTCATTGGCGGCAAGGGCAATGACCTGTTTACTCTGGATGAAAGCGCCCGTGTTACTGGCCTGCTGTCCGGCGGCGAAGGCGAGAACAGCCTGCGCCTCAGCCACACCCGCGACCTCGCCGTGGCGCTCGGCGCCGAGGGTGTCGGCGACATTACGGGCAGCCAAACGATTGCCCACTTCGAGCACATCAATACCCTAAGCCTCATACCCCTGGCGCAGAACCTCAGCGCCAGTCTCACCGCCGCCAATCAGTCCAACCAATGGGTGCTGACCGACAATCAGGTGACGCTCAATCGCTTCAACTACACAGGCTTTACCCAATTGATCGGCCAAGACGGCGCGGATGACTTCCTGCTCAACGGCAAACAAACCCTCAGCATCGACGGTAAAGGCGGCAGCGACAGCCTGACCCTAACCTCCGCTCAAGGCACGGTGGTGGGTTGGCAGTTGACCGGCGCCACTGGCACCCTCACGGCCGCCGTAGCCGGAAACACAGAGCTGATTGCTCCGCTGTTTAGCAACATCGAGCAGCTGATCGGCGGCGCGGGCGACGATGTATTTGTGCTCACCAACACCGGCAACCGGTATAGCCGCTTTGATGGCGGCGCAGGCAACAACAGCCTGTCCAACAGCAGTGCCAATAACCAATGGCAGTTGGGCAGTTTGCCCGGCGATGGCAGTGCGGTAGTGGACAGGCTCAATAACGCCCAAGTGGTGCGTATCCAAACCCTGCTGGGCTCCGGCAGCGACAGCCTGCTCGGCAGCGATGACAACACCCTCTGGCAAGTGGGCCGGGGCGGTCAGCTCAGCCTTAGCCAAACCAACAGCCGCGAGAAACGCAGCCTAGCCGCCACCGGCATAAGCCGCTTGCAGGGCGGTAAAGGGCAGGATGATTTTGTGCTGCAAGAGACTGGCAGCGGCAGCTTTGCCCGCCTGGACGGCGGTGCCGTGGGCGCCGATAGTGTAACCGGCGTGAACACCAGCAGTGTGCGCGACAACCTGGATGCGCGTGCCGTGGCGGGAGATGTGCAGGTGAATCTCAACGAGGTGCCTGCCAATACTAGCTTGGCGGCCAATCAGTTGGTGGTATCCGGCCTTGAAACCCTTGAACTCAACCCAGCGGCCAACAACACCCTGTACGGCCCTACGCTTGCCAACAACCAGGCTATTAGCTGGCATATCAGCCAAGCCAAGCAGGGCAGCTTTGCGCCGACGCAGGGTGCCCACGGCGAGAATACGGTTAGCTTTAGTGGAGTGCGCAACCTGATCGCGGGCGAGGGCGAAGACCGTTTTGTGCTTGCGACGGCGGAGGGTTTAGGGGGTGACCTAGACGGTGGTGCTGGCGAAGATTATCTCGACTATAGCCAAGCCAGCCTGGCCGCCAGTCAAAGTAGTTTTGATGTGGTGATCGGCGCGAACACCCGCCTAAACAACATCGAAGGCGTGATCGGCACCAACACCAGCAGCATGCGCCTGGTGGTGAAGGGCAATGGCTCCCGGTGGGTACTGGGCGACCTAGATGCCGAGGGCACCACCAGCGATGGCATTAACGATGGCAGTGTCATCTTTGATGCACTCGGCAAGACTGTGAAGTTTATTGATTTTGCGGCGCTCGTCGGCACACCCGGCGAGGATTATTTTGACATCAACGGTGGCTTCACCGGTAGCATCACCACCGGGGAGGGCGCAGATAGCCTGGCGGTACGTGTCAATCCCAGCCGCGCCCAGGCCATCACGCTCATCAACGACGCGAGCGACAGGCTCAGCCTTACCTGGGAGGGCATTGCGCCTGCCGCCGTAAAAGAGACGTATCGACAAGCGGCGAACGGCGGCGAGTCGATTGCGCTTGAAAGCCTCAATTCGGATCCGAGCCTGCAGCCCTTTACGATTGACTTTAGCGTTTTAGCCAGCATCAACGACCGTTTAGCGGTGGATGAAATGCGCGTGCAGACCGCCTTTGAAAGCGCAGGCCGCAACCGTTTAAGCCTCAGCCAAAACGCCCTGCAACTGTCCATCGATAGCGCCAGTGGCCCAGACACCAGTCTTAGTGACGCAAAGCCTAATGAAGCAAAGCCGAATGAAGTAAAACCCAGCGACGTAAAACCCAGTGAAGCCAAAATAGGCACCTGGTTTAACGTGGAGAACAAAACCAACCTGATTTTAAGCGGGCAGGTGGGCGATCAACTCACCCTAAGCGGCAACAGTCAACTGCCAGGCACCCTGAGTCTGGAGAAATTTGCTATCAGCGCCCAAGGCGAACAGCGCCTGGGGGCAGGGCAGATTCATTTTAACAGTGTGGCGGGTATCGGTAGCGAGCAAGCTGCTGTGCAGATCGCTACACCCCTTGTACAGTTTAATAATCTGCGCGGGGACGCCTGGGTAACGAGCCGTGGCGATACTAAATTGGCTAACCTCGACGGCCAGGGCAGGCTCAATTTGCGCGTCGATGGCTCCATCGGCCAGACGCAGCGCTTGAGCTACACCCGCGACCTAACACTCGCCGCCAGTGGCGCCATTACCCTAGACAATCCCGACAACCGACTCTCCGGTGCGCTGTCCCTCTCGGCCGCCAATACAATGACCTTGGCTAACGGCATAACCAGCATCCGTGCCCTCAACGCGGAGCACTTTACGTACACCGGCCAGGATCTCACCGTTACCGGGCCTATGGTGGTAGCAGGTACTACGGAGCTCACCAGTACCGGCCGTATCGACGCCCGTAACCCCGCCAACCACTTAGCCCGTCTGCAGGTGAATAGCGCAGGTTCAGCCGCATTGACCCTCGGAGCGGATAGCACCCTGGTGGTCGCCAACGTCGGCGGCACCTTACAGGCCCAGGCTGATGGCTTGATGGTCACGGGCGATATCACGGCCGCCGCACTGGAACTCATTGCCGGACAGCCGAGTACCGGTGCGGGTCAATTAAACGTCAGTGGCCCATTACACGCCCCACAGATCAACCTTACCGCTGGCGATATTGTGTTAAAGACTGCATTGCAGGGCAGCGAGCTGAACCTCAATGCTCAATCGGTCAGCTTAGAAAAGCCCCTCGACTTACAGGGCACCTTCAGCGGCCAAGTCGATAGCCTGCAGCAGGCTGCGACAGCGGCCATCAATACCCTGGGCGCGTTTACCCTGAACGCACGCGGGGTATTGCAGTTGGATGGCGCTATCACCAGTGGCCGAACGATCAGCATCACAGCCGGAGGTGCCATTCAACAGGGCGGCACCTGGCAGACCGAGGGGCTAGGTACCACTGGCCCGACGAAACCCGCCACGGCGGATATAGTCGTGACATCCGGCGGCACTATCACCCAGCACACCCATGCCAGCACCGAAAGTACCGGTGGCATTACCTATGAAGCCGCCGGAGCCATCAGCCTGACCAGCCTAGTGGCCAAAGGCGCGGTGGAGGTGAATACCTCTGGCGGTATCATCGACGCCAACGGCACGGCGACGAACATCTCCGGCCCCAGCGTGCGCCTAATCAGCGGCGCCGACATCACCGGGCTGGACCTCGCGGTGGATAGCTTGGTGGGGCAGTTCGCGGGCAGCGCCAAAACCATTAACCTGCGCAACGACAAAACCCTGCGCATTGACCGACTGATAGCCGGTACGGCAGCGGAAAATACTCAGACGACCATCGCGGTTAGCCGTGGTGATGTGATCTTTAATAACGATCTCAGCAAAAATCCCGACGTGGCCCATCTGTACGCTAAGCCGGACCTGGCTCGAGAAAAAACCGGTGTGGTGAACGGCAATTTCTCCACCGGTACACTGAACATCCTCGCTGAGAAAGGCCGGGTAAAAGCGACGGGCTCGGTCAACAGTAACCAGCCCGATCTGGTAGCGAACAACGTCAATATATTCTCAGCCTTAGGTGTGAGTACACCGGGGCGTCCATTGGTGATCTACAGTGCCGGTAAAGTGCTGTATACCGGCACTGGCTTAAACTGGAAACCGTTTGCCGCCTTTGGGCAACGGTATGAATTTTCCAGTGACAACGCCTTGGATATATCGCAGTTATTGTTGGCCGCAGGAGATCAACTGATCGAAATTGAACCGTTAGAAGATGTAAATCCAGCGGTGTTTACCGATATCGATGTATACGCAACCGGGACGACGTCGCTATTGTTGCCAGCGGACCAGCGCTATGACGAGTAATTCTAACGGGTGATCGATTCGTATCGTGAATTCAAGTGATTGAGTGTCGGGCGTTTTACGAAAAGGATTGGGCGTACCGTGCGTGAATTTTTAAATTTATTCATCGGGCGCTCAGCGGTTGGGAGACCTGATTGAATTTTATATTTATAAACACAGTAAAAATGGAGTTAGTATGATTAAAGTAGCTATTCATGCCTCGGTTGGCAGCAAGGGTAAAAACATGGAAAAGGACATCAAAACGGTAACGGCACTGCTTAATGTATATCGACGAAGCCTAAATCAAACGTCAATTCTCATGAGTGCTAAGACGTCGGCGGAACTGGAAAGTGCTATCGGTGAATTTCAGTCTAATTATCTGAAGTCAAAGTCGCCGGATAACAAGGTAGACGCAGGCGGTAAAACATTCGCTGCTCTGAAGCTTTTTTATCAGACGTTCTTCAAAGCGATTGCGCTAACACCTCCCACCTATGGCGAGGTCACCTGGAATTCGGAAGGCGCAGAGGGAGGTAAATACCATAGCCGGTGTTTTACCGTGCCATCGACTTCGTCTGGATTAACCGTTGGGCGGGGCTACGATATGAAAGAGAAATCGCAGGCTAAAATAGCCAGTGATTTGACATCGATTGGGCTTGCTTCTACGCAGGTCGATACGATAAAAAAAGCAGCTGGCTTGAGCGGTGTGGCAGCGGAATATTGTGTCGTTGAAAACGATTTACTCGATTTTCAATTGACGCCCGCTCAGCAATTAGCGCTCTTTAAGATCAGTTACGATGAGCAAGCGAAAGAAGTTGAACGTATCTGTGGGCTGGATAAAAATGTTAAGGATTATGGCAAGGTCGATTGGGTCAAGTTGAATTCCAGTATCAAAGATATTGCCATCGACTTGAAATTCCGGGGTGATTATACTTCTGCGAGCCGTAAACTGATCCAAAAACCTATCGCCGATAACGACCTGATCGAGTTCAAAAAGCAACTCAAAAATTCTGCCAACTGGCCCAATGTTCCCAAGGATCGTTTTGATCGTAGGGTTAAATTTTTAGACGAGCACTAATTAATATGCAAAAAATTAACTATTTTTCTCTCTCTTTTATCGTGTGTTTGTGTGCCTGCGCGACGGTGCATGCAGGGGACTCTGTGCCATTGTCAATTGATTCGGTCGCAACCAAGCGCGCTAAGAACGTTTTAGTTCGTGTGATTCAATACAATACCGATAAGTCGGCACTGCGACTGGAGAGTATCAAGCCGATTCGGCATCAGTTACTGGATGCTGTTGATGTGAGCGCGTTTACAATCGAAGGTCGTAAATACGAATTTGCTAAGTGCGATGAGCTTTCAGTCAATGCTGTTGCAGTGGAGGCCGAGCAGGTAAGCGCTGAGTTTGAATGCTTTGTTCCCAAGGCTGCAGGCGTAATCGCTAAATGCACGATTCCAATTAAAGCGGAAAAGTTTGAGGCGATGAGCTGTATTAAATCGGGTCGGGAGTGAATGTTTATTCGGCAGATGTTCAGCGTATTCGCGTTCAATTAAATGCGATTAATCACCTGGTGTGATATCACCCCGTGCTCAGCAATTGGGGTGTTTTATGGTGTTGACGAAATGCATGCCCGTGCTAATGCGCCTCGTCTGCTCATGGGTGGTATTGTAGATAGTGTAAATTTAAAGTTGTCCAGCAGGTGCCACAACTAAAGCTTCAAGTATTGTGCAATGAGAGGTTGCAATGAAAGGAACTGTGAAGACGTTTTTGCCAGAGAAAAATTATGGATTTATTAAAGGGGATGATGGCAAGGACTATTTTTTTCATGGCAGTGAATTTATTGATAAGAGTCAAGTGGCAAAAATATGTGAGGAGGTGTTGGTCGATTTTGATCAAGAGGCAACGCCTAAGGGCTATAAGGCAAAAAAGTGTTCGTTGGTTAGTCCTTGTGATGTTTTGACTTACGTTACCCCTGATGAAGTTATTTTGTCCAAAACCTCTAGTGTGCAGGGCTGGGAAATAATAGAGCTCGGAAGTTGGACTATTAATGGTTCTTCCCCTGATTCGCCTGATTCGGCAAGGAAAACTATTATCGATAGGGCGGCCAGCATCGGTGCCAATGCATTAATTAATTATGAGTATTACAAAACAACTGGATCGCAAGGAAATTACAAATATTCCGTGCACAATGTGCGTGGTCAGGCTGTCACCGTTGCAAAGAAAAACTCAATCGGAAAGCACCATGCAGAGGACTTGAAAGGGCTAAATCAGCGCGCGGAGGAAATGAAAATTAGACTGATCGAGCGAACAAAAGAAAGCAAAAGGTTCCGAAATAAGGCTTGGTGGTTTCTGGGATTCCTCTCCTTTCTGAGCTTATTTATTTTTCCCTTTGTAGCAATTCTGTTCTTAATTATCGGGTATTTCATTGGGCAAACCAATGAGTATGGCCGCTGGCTTCAAAGAATGTGATGGTCCACGGATACAATCCCAGCGATTAGTCCCGTTTCTATCACCCGAAATCGAACAAGGTTCACCTG
>DAOQGS010000021.1:0-15007 GCA_035338675.1 Cellvibrionaceae bacterium | reverse complement strand
CCGGGTTAATAAAGGCGGCAAGGATGCCGCATCAAAGGTGCAAACCGCCGCGAGCTGCACTAAAACAAGCAAATCCGCGCATTTTCTCCAGTTTTAGTGCAGCGAAGACAAAAAAGTTCAGGACGATCTATTTTGCCGCCGGGTTAATAGTTGTTATGAATCGCAGCGATTGTGCGAATTGAGCCGATTGCTCAAACCAAGCCCATTTCTAAGGCTTTTACCACCGCTTGGGTGCGGTCGCGGCAGTCGAGCTTGGCTAAAATGTGTGACACGTGATTGCGTACAGTGCCTTCGGCTAAAAATACGGCGCGGCCAATTTCTTTGTTGGAAAAGCCACCCACAAGCAACTGCAAAATATGTTGCTCGCGGGGTGTAAGGCAAATACGCGCGCTGGTATTGGTTTGCTGTTGGCGCCATTGGTTAAGCATGGCGGCATTACTGACAAATTCCCCGGCCACCAGAGCCTCAATGCTGTGAATGAGTTTTTCTAAGGAAACATCTTTTAATAAAAAGCCATTGGCGCCAGCGGCTAAGCTCTGGGCAAAAAGTTCGCTATCGTCAAACGTGGTTAACATTAATACCGGCGTTAATATTGCCTTGTGCCGCAGGGCTTTTACCAGGCTAATGCCGTCCATAACCGGCATACGAATATCCGCAAGTATAATATCCACCGGTTGTTGCTCAACAAGTTCCAGCGCGCGGGCACCATTGTCAGCCTGCCATTGCACCTGGGTTTTATTATTTAAGGCTAATAAACCGGCAATACCTGCGCGCACTAATTGATGATCATCTACCAGCCCAACGCTAATCATCGTTTTTACCTGTGTTGCTGCAGCTTAGGGTGAGGCAACAACCCTGTTGCTGGGGGATTAATTTAACCTGGCCCTGATAGACTGATAATCGCTCGCTCATACCGGTTAAACCTGCGCCCGGTATAATTTTGCCGGTAAAACCCCGGCCGTTATCCACAAGCCTTATCACAATTAATTCATCCTGCTGATTGAGCAATAATTCAAGTTGTGTAGCGCGCCCGTGGCGCACCGCATTGCTAATACCTTCTTGTAAGCAGAGCACCAGTTGTTCGGCTAACACCACCGAATCCAGTTGCAGTGCGCCCTGCACTGTCAAGCGCACTTCCGGCAGATTAATAAGCGCAGTTTCAATAGCTTTGCCAATATCGAGAGTAAAGCCTGTGCGTTGATCCCGCACCACTGCACGAATTGTGTCTAATAATTCTTGCGCAAGGCCTTTTGATTGGACTACCGATGGGCGCAGTGCCTGTGGCACCTGGTGGCTAAGTAATTCCAGCTGTACATTCAGGGCGGTGAGTTGGTGGCCCAAAATATCATGTAAATCTCGCGCAATACGCATGCGCTCATCGCGTTTACTCGATTGAGCCAATAAAACACGCGTAGCTAATAATTGTTGATTTAACTGCTCTGCATGTTGGCGGGCGTGTTGTTCGCCGACGCGACTTAAGGAGGACAAAAGTGCAAATAACTGAAAACCAAAAAATATCAGCCCCGTCATCAACGGATCAATATTGGGCTGGGTTGCCGCCAATAGGGCATATAACCCTAGGCTGCTGATTAATACCAAAACAAATGCCCAGCTGCGGCTGATAAAATCCGGTAATTGCCCAGCCCATACCACCAAAAGTACTGGGGTAAGGGAACCACTGCCAAGGAATATCAACAGCAGCGCAATTGCAAGTTCGCCGAATAAAAGCCCGTGGGTAAGTAGCGGCGCAATTTTCTGGCTGAGGCCAGTGACCACCAGGATAAAACAGGCTAAAAAACTTAAATATCCAGCGCTAATGATTAATAGCTCAATAAGCTCACGTGAGCGCGGGATATCAACATAAGCAATGAGCAGCCAGGTAAAAATACCGGCTAAGGTCAACCATTTGCGCGGATAAACCATCAAAATATCGCCTCGTTATGCTTGGGGCCACCCATTAGCCGCTTATTGAAATATCAAGGCGGCGGCGCTCTGGCAAATAAAACCAGATTTTGCCCTGAGTAAATAAGGATTTTTCGCCACATTTAACACCACCAAAGCTCGCACGCTAGTACTTTAACAAGCTGTTAGGAATGCATCGAGCTTGGCTGCTCGAGTAAATTCTACAGCCTAAACCATCTTAGCAGGCGCAGCTATAGGACATTTGTCACGGCATAAAATGACAAGGGACACAGGACCTTTTGCCCCCGGCTGGGTATTCTAAGCGCAAGCCTGAACACAACCGGGCGAGACAACACATGGCCTGAGGGGTTTGATGTGGCCGTGCAAAGAATAAAAAACCATTTATATTGGGGAGATGCACTATGCGCTATTTAGGTTTTAGCAATTTATTAATTAGCTTGGGCTTCTCAAGCCTTATGGCCGTCAATACCAAGGCCTTTGAACTGAATTTAATAATTGACCACATTAGCAAATCATCCGGCAATTTGATGATTGCGCTGAGCAACTCCGAGGCAAGTTATAACGACAAAACAGCTGCATTTAGAGCGCTGAAAATACCTGCAAACCAGCCCAGCCAAACCATTCATTTCGGCGATGTGCCCCCTGGTGACTATGCCATTAAGCTGTATCAGGATGAAAATGATAACGGCCAGTTGGATACTAATATGCTAGGCATTCCCAAAGAAGGCTATGGGTTTTCTAATAATGGCGGCGCCATGGGCCAGCCCGCTTTTAAGGATGCAAAATTCCCCGTGCAGGAAAATACCACCATTACCATTCACTTGCGCTAAGCCCCTATGAAACGCCGTAGTGTTTTAATTGCGGGAGCCTCTTGCGGCCTTAGCGCGTGTATTAATAGCGATGGCCGCAGAATTAAGCCTCAGGATGATTCGGCGATTGCCTGGCGCAAGGGTTTTAGCGGAGTTAGCCAAGCCTTTAAACCCGTGCCGCTGATACTTAAAGGCCACTGGCCCCAAGATGCCTATGGCAATTTTTACCGCAACGGCCCAGCGCGCACTGAGCGCGCCGGTATTGTGCTGCGCCATTGGTTTGAAGGCGATGGCATGGTGCACCGATTTAACATTGATAAAACAGGTGTAACCCACCAAAGCCAATTTGTCGCCACGGAAAAATTCCTTAAGGAAGAAGCCGCTGGCCGATTTATCTACCCATCCGCAGCGACGATAATTCCCGGCGCCTATCCGCCGCGCAATAATGACAGCCTTAATTCGGCCAATACCGCCTTATTGCCCTGGCAGGGAAAATTATTAGCCCTGTGGGAAGCGGGCTCTGCTTATGAAATTGATTCGGTAAGCCTGGCAACGCTGGGGGTTAAAACCTGGCGGCAGGATTGTGCGCACGTGCCTTTTTCGGCCCACCCCTTAAAGGAGCGCGATGGCAGCCTGTGGAATTTTGGTTATTTGCCCTATTTAGACAAGGGGAAATTGGCACTATATCGGCTCGATTACCGCAATTTAATGGTGCAGATGGGTGTGATAGACCTGCAGCAAAATGGTTATATTCATGCGTGTGCCCACACCCAGGATTATTTAATTTTTTACCTGCCGCCCTGCCTGTATGAAGAAGGGCAAACCTATTTAGATAGTTTTAAATGGCGGCCAATAATGGGCAGTAAAATTTTACTGGTCAATAAACGGGATTTAACACCCCGTTGGCTGGATGCTCCGCCAGGGTTTGTTTTTCATTTTGCCAATGCCTGGCAAACCGGCTCCAGCATTCATGTCGCCCTCGCCCTCTATCAAAATGCCGATTTAATGCTAAACGCAATGGCGCAGCTGCGGGCTGGGCCAAAACCCAGCATTGACCACGCGGTATTAACCTATCTGAAAATATCATTAAATACAGGTTCAGTTGCGCTGGACTCAACAGAGATTAATTTAGAATTTCCCAGCGTTGATCTTACTGCCGAAGGCGCCACCACGATTTATGGCACCCACGCCGCCTCCGCTCGGCAGCATTTTTTGCACGATAGCCTGGTGGCAGTGCACCTGGAACAAGGATTAATTAGCCGCTTTTGTTTTGGGGCAGATACCATTGTTGAAGAGCCTGTTGTACTTAAAACCACCCAAAATACCTATTTAATGGCTACTTATTTTAATATGGCCCGGCAATATTCCGCCCTGACACTATTTAATGCTAAGCGCTTAGCCGATGGGCCCATTGCTGTTGCGCAATTACCCTATGTGATTCCCTTGGGGTTTCACGGCTGTTTTATTCCTGCATCAGCATAGAATCCTAAAAACATTAAAGGCTTAACTGCCTGCTGAAATACCACGCTGTTAGGTATTTCTCTAGGCTGGGCAAAAGTGTATTCAGGAACCTCTGAAAAATTACCTCACTCGCCCTAGTGTCGTTGAATTTAGCCTGGGTGAGTCAGGTAATGTTCAGAGACTCCATAACACAGGGTTTAGCGAGCAACTGCACCCAGCCAACCCTTCTGCTGCAACCACTGCAAAATAAGCCCCTGCCAGCGATCCCGCGGGATGCGAATAAAGCCGTGTTCGCCCCGCTCTAAAAAGTGCGCCTCCACCGGCACGCCCTTTTGTTTGAGCGCTTCAAAAAATAACAGGGAATTTTTTATATCTACCAATGTGTCATCCACGGCGTGTAACAAAAGGGTGGGCGGGGTTTGGGAGTTCACCTGTAATTCTGCGGAGAAAAACTCAATGCGCGCTTTGGTAGGTTTTTCCCCCAGCAGGGCTTTGCGCGAATCCAAATGGGTGACCTTGGCATCCATACTAATCACCGGATACACCAACACTAAAAAATCCGGCCGCAGATTAATATTAGCCGGGTTATTTATCAGTGGTGGGTTAAAATGGGTGGCAAGGCTCGCCGCTAAATGCCCACCTGCGGAAAACCCTACGGCGCCAATTCGGTCGGCATCTAAATTCCACTGGCGGGCATTTTGACGGGCAAATAACATCGCCTGCTGGGCATCCTGCAAAGGGCCGATGGTTTTATCAATCATCCATGTATCACTGGGCAAACGGTATTTCACTACAAATGCAGCAATACCGTGATCGACAAAATAATTCGCCTGCTGCACACCTTCATAATCAAACGTCAAACCCCAATAGGCCCCACCGGGAAATATCACCACACTGGCGCCGGTGGCCTTCCCCTTGGCCGGTAAATACACCTGAATACTCGGCTGGGAAACTTTTTGTATCCACACCTTATCCGCGCCGGTCTCTTCATTGGACACCGGCTTTGAATTTGGGATGGCCCCTTCACCGTACAGATTAAAAACCTGCATCTTTGGTGCAATAAAATGTGCAGGGTCAGTAGGGGCCGGGGTTTTGGCGGCGGGTTTATCCGCAGCGCAAACGCTGATAGAGGTCAGTGCGGTGAAGAAAAGAGCTGTTAATACAGATTGCCAAGAACACATAATAAACCCTACTTATTGTTAATCTAGTTAGGGAACCTCTGAAAAATGTAGGCGGCGAAGCGCTGGCTAGGCGAATTTGCCAAAAAAAGCGGAGTTTACACGCAGTAAATGAGCATTTTTTTGGCAAATTCAACGACGCCAGGGCGAGTAAGGTAATTTTTCAGAGGTTCCTTAGAATAGCGTACTTGCTGTGCAGCATTTAATCATTGGCGGGGCCTGTATCATGTTTTAACTCGGCAAATTTAGCCGCCATGGTTGGGTTGCCTTTGGTGAGTTTTTTCACGGTTAAATCATCAGCTTTATTGTTGGCAAGGCGCAGGTTATTTTCAGAGCCCAGCAGGGCGTCTTTGGTTTTTTGCAGATGGTCGATGGTTTTGTCGATTTCATCAATGGCGGTTTTAAATTTTTTTGAGGCCAGCTCATAATTGCGCGCAAAGCCGGTTTTAAACTCATCCAACGCGCTCTCAAAATGGGCAATATCTATATTCTGCGCCTTAACCTGGGCCAGCTCCGTTTTAAATTTTAGCGCGTTGCCCGCGGCATTGCGCAGCAGGGTAATAATAGGGATAAAAAATTGCGGCCGGATCACATACATCTTCGGGTAGCGGTGGGATACATCAATAATGCCGGAATTATAGAGTTCACTTTCTGGCTCCAAGAGAGAAACCAACACTGCGTACTCACAGCCTTTTTCATTGCGATCTTTATCCAACTCTTTTAAAAAATCCTCATTGCGCTTTTTGGTTGCTGTCTCATCGTTTTCGTTTTTCATCTCAAACATAATAGAAACTATCTCGGTGCCAGCTTCGTCTGCGTCCCGGAAAATATAATCCCCCTTGCTGCCGCTGCGCGCGTCATTATCTTTTTCAAAATAAGCGCGGGGAAAGGCGGTGGCGCGGATGCGGTTAAATTCTGTTTCGCAGTGTTGCTCTAGGGTTTCCCCCAGCATTTTGGTGGAGAGTTTGGCTTTCAAATCTTTTAGCCGCTCAATATGGGCATCGCGGTCTTTTAGTTGCATTTCGTATTTTTCTTTTAAGGCCTGCTCGGCAATATTCTTTTCTAACTCCAGCCGCTGTACAGTATTTTTAAGCGTAGTGCGCTCTACTTCAGCGGCATTTACCGCTTCAGTCAAGGCCAGTTTCTGGGTTAAATCCGCAGCGGCAAGTTTTGCCTGCAGGGCTTGAATTTCTGCGTCTTTACTGGCGGCCACTTTTTGCGCCTCATTTAAAATATTGGCCTGGGCTAATTGCGCCGCTGCCTGCATCTGCTGCTTTAAGGCTGTCAGTTCGTGGGCCAAGGCATCCCGGTCTTTTTCCACAGCACTTAATGCGTCTCTAACCGCCAATTGCTGGCTAAGCTCACCGGCATCTATTGTTGCTTTTAAGGCTTGAATCTGCGCTTCCTGGGCGGCAGCAGCCTTTTCCAGCTCCCGCGTTACCTGGGCTTTGGTAAGTTCAACGGCGTTGCGTTTCTCCTGCTCGGCCAATTCCAATCGCTCATGTAATTGATGCTCAAAATCTTTATCGCGCACCTGTTTTAAAATATCGGCATAACCGGTTTCGTCTATTTTGAATGCCTTATTGCAGTGGGGGCAGATGATGTCGTGCATGGGTTGGCTCGTTTTCGGCTTATATCGGCGATTGTACGCGAGATGCGCCTAGTAGATAAGTGCGGTGAGGTGCGATGCTGACTATGCCTGCGCATAACCTTGGCGCCGGAATAGCCTGAATGAATTGGCTATGAATCTTAAGGGCCAGAAACAAATATTCAAAAATAAAAAGTCCATAGGGGGGAGGAGCAGGCAGAATCGCAAGCGCAAAAAAGCGTGAACAATATCCCAAATTTTTCGGCTCAACCTTCCTATTGGCCGCCACTACGTAATTTTACGTACAGACAGCGCCAATCTTTTTAATTTAGTCTGCTGTAGGCTTTACCCACTCTTTATGACGTCCAGATAATTCTGGGGGTAGTTCCTTTGCCAAACGTTTTTAATATCATCATCATACAGGAGTAATCTGACGTGGAAAAATACTTACAGATCTATTACCGCGCTTTTTTAGTTCTATTACTGGCTTTAAATCTAACGGGCTGTCCATCGGCCACTCCGGAACCTGAGTATCCAAGTCGCCCGCCTGAAGCTTTGGCTGACGGCAATGTTGCGATAGAACTACCCGATTATTTTATTGCTGGCCAACCATATTCTATTAAACTCAAATTGTCGGGTCGTAGCAGCTATACAATAAGAGGCAATTTGTATGTTACTGATCCACAGTTTAATCAGAACGGTAGTGAGCTTGGTGATCTAGTCAATAACTATCCTATAACACTCGATACAAGCAATCCGGAGGCAATAATTAGTTTTGTTCCACGCTTAAATGGTCCGACCTGGGATTCTTATGGCGTCACAGCGACATTCAAAGGCAATGATTCTGACAATTATACACTCACTGTAAAAAGCAAGCAGATACCCAAATATGAACGGATTCTTAGTGCAGGCAGTGCAGAAACAATAGTCGCAAAAACTGAAAAACGTCTTAGCGCCAAGACCAACTATTTACTGGAACAACAGATAGGAGAGATTTCCAATATTGCCTGGAAGCAAATCGAGGGGCCGACAGTTAACCTTAGTCAATTATCGATACGAGAGGTTAGTTTTATTGCACCTGACGTAACAACCACAACAAAGTTACGCTTTGAAATAACGGCCCCTAAAGGTCACAGTGGCCAGAACTGGACTGCAGAAAAAGTAATCTATGTAGTACCGACCAATGAATGGGTGAAAGTAGTCAAAATCTCTTCCGATGGTACTATTGCAGTTAGAGAGGATAATTCAGCAGTTGTTGCGTACGGTGGCAGCGAATATTTGAATTTCATATTACCGCGTCCGTATGGTGATATAAAAAATATCGTTAATGTGTATTATGAGCAGTGGTTTTTAAACAACCGTGCCGTCGTAATTCTTTATAAAGATGGAACAATAGATGCCATAGCTTTTGATGATATGAAGCGGCCGCAATTCCTATTTGAAGACCGTGAGCGCAAACCTATTTCGGGTATTGATTCTTATTCATTAAATGAAGCTTTAATTTTTAGGGCTAATGATATAAAAGATGTAGGCGTGGCTCCATATGACTCATTTTCTTTTCAAACATGGGATGACAAAGTATTTAGTTTTGTTGGGAATGATGGGTTTAGTGAAATTAGAAACACTGTTACAGGTTATACATTAAACGATGAAGGAGTGTTAAGCGGGGATATACTCGTTAACAGCTATGGAAGAGCGCCTTTCTCATTAAAAAATATTGCAAGTTTCTCCCCTCAAAACTATTCGGACTTTAGACCAGAGGGAATAGGTTATATTTCGATGGATAACCAAGTGGGCTTTTTAAGTGCTCTTCCCAGTGAAGCCGTGGATGTAGGTCCGAAAATTCAAAATGAGGTCTTTACTCCTTCACCGTTTCAAAAGACTCCATTCGTTCAGATTGCTGTTAAGGGGCGGTACTATGAAAGCTTTTTGCTTGAGAAGAATGGCGAATTAAGTTCTTATTACAAGGGCAGATGGCAGGCCTATCCGTATTATAGTGATATCGCTGAACTGGGTAATGTGGCATTAACAAAAGATGGTAGGGTTGTTCTGTTTGAGGGCACTTACCAGGCTGCTTATGTAGGAAGCTATCTGGCAAAGGTCAGCACCGGTGAATTACCTAGCCCCTACAATATTAAAGCGATAATTAGCGAGTAATCTGAAACCACCTAATGAATTGGCGTGTAAGGACTTTTTGCCGGATTTGCATTAGTTAGTGCGCAATCGAACACTTATTTAATAAGTTTTTGAAGGCGCAATTGCTAAATAAACCGGCAATAAGTTTATTAGGTGGGTAAATCACCGCGGCACGTAATGGATATTTCGGCGCTAGTTGCCTCTGCCCCCACGAATATGTGGGTAATAGCGTCTAGCCGATGGCGACCAGCGCCGTCGGTCTTTCATCCTGTACCTATTATTAATCCGGCTGCAACACTCCGGGCTAACAATCCCACTGGTACAAATAATGCTCAGAACAACCCGGAAGCGGCTCAATGCGGGTCGCTAATATTGTTTTGGGGGTTCGTATGAGTTCTTCCTTAAAGTCGTCTTTAAACGCTTGGCATCTCTGGGGGCTGGCGGTTGGGCTGGTTATTTCCGGTGAATATTTCGGTTGGAGTTACGGTTGGGATAAAGCTGGCACCCTAGGATTTCTGGTTACCACTATTTTAATTGCCCTGATGTACACCACGTTTATTTTCAGTTTCACCGAATTAACCACCGCCATTCCCCACGCCGGTGGGCCATTTGCGTACGCGCGGCGGGCATTTGGCCCCAAAATGGCGTTTGTGGCAGGGTTTGCCACCCTGGTTGAATTTGTGTTTGCCCCACCCGCTATCGCCATGGCCATAGGCGCCTACCTGAACGTGCAATTTCCTGAACTCAATCCAAAAGTGTTCGCCATCGGTGCTTACTTAATTTTTGTGGCGCTAAATATTATTGGGGTGCGCATAGCCGCTACCTTTGAGTTGGTGGTAACTGTGCTGGCTATTGTGGAATTATTGGTATTTATGGGCGTGGTTTCGCCGGGGTTTTCCTTCTCGAATTTTGTGCTTAATGGTTGGGCGGGGGCGTCGGAGTTTAGCAGTGCCGCAATACCGGGTATTGTGGCAGCTATACCCTTTGCTATTTGGTTTTTT
The DNA here is from genome assembly GCA_035338675.1 of Cellvibrionaceae bacterium. Lineage (GTDB taxonomy): Bacteria > Pseudomonadota > Gammaproteobacteria > Pseudomonadales > Cellvibrionaceae > CAMCXE01. The sequence goes on along the minus strand of DAOQGS010000021.1, from coordinate 4,911 downwards.
CTCGCCATTGAAGGCGTTGCTATGGCGGCGGAGGAAGCAAAAGAACCGGCCAAAACCATTCCCCGCGCTTATATTGCCGGAATCCTCACCCTGGTATTTTTGGCCCTAGGGGTAATGATTTTTGCCGGTGGTGTGGGGGATTGGAAAGCGCTTTCCAATATTAACGACCCGCTGCCCCAAGCCATGAAAACCGTAGTGGGTGAAAATAGTGGCTGGTTACACATGTTGGTATGGATTGGTTTATTCGGCCTGGTGGCGTCGTTTCACGGTATTATTCTCGGCTATTCACGGCAGATTTTCGCCCTCAGCCGTGCGGGTTTTATGCCCGCTTATTTAGGTGCGGTAAATTCCCGCTTTCAGACACCTCACCGGGCAATTATCGCCGGTGCTCTGGTGGGGATTGCGGCGATTTTAGTGGACGATATGCAATTTAACGGTATGACATTGACTGCTAATCTAATCACCATGGCGGTGTTTGGCGCGATTGTGATGTATATAGTTTCAATGCTGAGTTTATTTGCCCTGCGCAAAAAAGAGCCGTTTTTAACTCGCCCCTTCGCCGCAATTGCCTATCCCTATTTCCCGGCAGTTGCCTTGGTATTGGCCTGTTTTAGTTTGTTAACCATGATTTATTACAACCTGAGCTTGGCGCTATTTTTCTTCGGCTTGATGGCAGTAGCCTATGTGTACTTCAGCTTGACGCAAAATCTGCGGGATAAATCAGTGGATAGTTTAGTGCACTCGGCGACTTAATAACCCGGCGGCTTTTTATGCCGGGTTAATAACTGCGGCAAGGATGCCGCGCCAAAGGCGCAAGCCGCCGCGAGCTCCGCTAAAACAAGAAAATCCACGCATTTTCGCCAGTTTTATCGGAGCGAGGGCAAAATAGATCAGGACGATCTATTTTGCCGGGTTAATAAGATGCTTAACTAATGGGAAGAAAAGACAGTAAGGAAGCTGCCTTAAGGCATTCTAAAACAGTGACTTTATTAAAAGGCCTATTAATTATTCAGAGCGTCTCAAACAGCGATTATTACCCCGGCGGCATTTAGTGCCGGGTTAATAATTGCAGCGTGCAGCGCATAAGCCACTTGGGCGGGGCAAACACCATGACCTATCAGCAACAAGTAGGTGTTACCAATTATCGCTTCGCCGATTTAAAAACACTTATGGCTAAAGCCACCCCTGCACGCTCCGGGGATTATTTAGCGGGTGTGGCCGCCAGCACCTACGCTGAGCGCATGGCTGCGCGCTTGTGTTTGGCCGCTGTACCGCTGAAACAATTTGTGCAGGAGGCATTAATTCCCTACGAGCAGGATGAAGTTACCCGGCTAATTATGGACAGCCACGATGCCAAAGCCTTTGCGCCCATCAGCCATTTAACCGTGGGGGATTTTCGCGATTGGTTATTGGGGGATAAAGCCGACACCACAACCCTTGCGGCGATTGCGCCAGGCATTACGCCGGAAATGGCCGCCGCAGTGAGCAAACTCATGCGCAATCAGGATTTAATTTTGGTGGCGCAAAAATGCAGAGTCGTCACGCGCTTTCGCAATACCATCGGCCTTAGCGGCCATTTATCCAGCCGCCTGCAGCCGAACCACCCCACCGACGATGCCCGCGGTATTGCAGCCTCCATGCTCGATGGGCTGCTGTACGGCAGTGGCGATGCGGTAATTGGCATTAACCCGGCCAGCGACAGCCTGCCCGCATTAAAAAGCCTGTACCACCTGGTGGATGATGTAATTACCCAATATCAAATCCCCACCCAGTCCTGCATTCTCACCCACGTTACCAACCAAATTCAGCTGATTGAGCAGGGCGCGCCGGTGGATTTGGTGTTTCAGTCCATTGCCGGCAGTGAAGCGGCCAACGCAAGTTTTGGTATTAATTTGTCGCTACTGGCCGAGGCCCAAGCAGCTGCCCTAAGCCTTCAGCGCGGCAACCTGGGCAATAATCTTATGTATTTTGAAACCGGCCAAGGCTCGGCGCTTTCGGCTAATGCCCACCACAATCTGGACCAGCAAACCTGTGAGGCCCGCGCCTATGCGGTGGCCCGGCACTTCTCACCCTTATTGGTGAACACCGTGGTGGGGTTTATCGGCCCGGAATATCTGTTTGATGGCAAACAGATTATTCGCGCGGGGCTGGAGGATCACTTCTGCGGCAAATTACTCGGCCTGCCCATGGGCTGTGATATCTGCTACACCAACCATGCCGAAGCGGACCAAGACGATATGGATACCCTGATGACCCTATTGGCCAGTGCCGGGCTGACCTTTTTGATGGGCATTCCAGGGGCGGACGACATCATGCTCAACTACCAAACCACTAGCTTTCACGACACGCTGTATTTGCGCAAACTGCTGAATTTGCGGCCCGCGCCGGAATTTGAGCAGTGGCTAATGGCCATGCAGATTATGGACAACCAGGGCCGGGTACAGCCAATTTCCCCTAACCAGGCGCTGCTGCAACAACCACCTCGCCAGTTGAGATCGCTAGCATGAACCATAAGAGGCCGCTAGCATGAGTGACGATTTAACAACTCCCGACCCCTGGCAAACCCTCAAAACCCTCACCTCCGCCCGCATCGCCTTAGGCCGTGTGGGCACGAGCCTGCCCACCCAAGAGGTGCTCAATTTCAGTGTGAGCCACGCCTTGGCCCGCGACGCCGTGCACCTGCCCTTGGACGTAAGCGCCCTTGATGCAGCCATTCGCGCCTGCGGATTTGCAACCTTGCAGGTGCACAGCAACGCAGCGGATCGCCACCAATACCTGCTGCGCCCAGACTTAGGGCGCCGCCTTAATCAGAGCAGCCGCGCCCAGTTAATCGCCTCGGCTACCGACCCAGTGGATTTTTTACTGGTAGTGGGGGATGGCCTTTCGGCACTTGCCGTACAAACCCAAGTGCCGCCACTATTGGCGGAAATACGCAAGCTCCTCCCGCCCCACTGGAATTTAGGCCGAGTGGTAATTGCCAGCCAAGCCCGTGTTGCCATTGGCGATGAAATAGGTGAGCTGCTTAAAGCGCGCCTGGTGGCGGTATTAATTGGCGAGCGGCCCGGCCTAAGCTCCCCGGATAGCCTGGGCATTTACCTCACTTTTAATCCTAAAATCGGCTGCGTTGATGCCGAGCGCAACTGTATCTCCAACGTGCGCCCGGCGGGCCTCAGCTACGCCAAGGCGGCCCATACCCTAATCTGGTTGGCCAAGCAGGCCATACATCTGCAATTAACCGGCGTAGGTTTAAAAGACGAGAGTGATTTAGAATGGCCGGGCTTATCGCAAAACCCAGTGCTACCTTCGCCAGGGCATTGAAAAACACACCTTTTATTTAAAAAATCAAATATGAAACTGGGGCGCAACGATCCCTGCCATTGTGGCAGCGGCAAAAAATATAAACACTGTTGCCTGGACGGAGCAGCAAAACAAAGTGGTGAAATAGCAGATGAATTAGCGCAATCCATCGCCATGAATCCAAATCTGAGTTTGGATGAGCTCAACGTATTGTTAGCACATAAAATGGAGGAGCGTAATAACCGCCCGCTAAATGAATTCTGCGGCCTTTCGCCCCATCAAATGATGAACTGGCTGCATGCCCCATTGGGTGAATTATCCTGGGTCACCATTAATACACCAGCGGATCTTAATACCTGCCCGGTTATGCGCTATTTAGATTTATTAGTTCAGGAAGCGATAGCCCAGGGCGGTTCATTCAAAGCGACCACTCGCGGCAATTTGCCCGCTAAATTGGTGAAGCAGGCCAGTGCTGTGTTGCCGGAGTTTGCCATTGCGCAATATGAGCGGGAAATTTCTATTAGTGAATATGCGGGTAATAAAGAAGATAATTTTGCCGCGCTACATTACACCCGTGTATTAGCGGATATTGCGGGGATTTTTACGCTTAAAAATGGCCGCTTTTGGTTATCGCAATCCGCCCAGCAGCAATACCTCAGCGGTGGAATTAATAGCTTATTTCTCCCCATGCTCGAAGTTGCCGTAAGCCGATTTAATTGGGGCTACCTTGACTCCTGGGAAAGCCAAATAAATTTGCGGACCTTTTGGTTATTTATGCTGTGGCGTGTTTACAGCCATGGCAGTTTGCAAAAAATGTTTAAAGAGGTGGCCACTGCCTTCCCTGATTTGTTGGCGCATTTGGCGGCCGAAGGAGAAGAAAGCCCAGAGCGTATACTGCCTATTATGATTCACCTGCGGTTTGTAAAACGCTTTTTACAGTACTGGGGTTTTGTTGTGCACAATCCTTACCTCTGGTTTCAGGCGACAGAAGCAACGGAACAATCCCAAGTTTTGCCGTTGCTAAAACAAACGTTTGTTTTTGCTGTTTAACTGGTGGGGACGTTGAGCTTAGTCGCGTTTTATGAGTATTTCTATAGTCAGTGTTTATCGCCAAGTTATTAGCCAAGCTGCAAGGTCGATACCATCGCTCCCATACCAACTGCAACGGGCATGATTAGCCGCTTGCGGTGGTTTGGGAGCGATAGAATCTGCACATAGATTCGCTTGGTACGGGTTACCTTGTCAAAAAAGCAGTTGCATTATTTCTTGCAGGTATCCCCATTGCACGGGAAATTAAAACTAACCTTTAGTTTTGAGGCTTCTTAGGCTTTTCTATTCTTTACATCTAACTCATAGGTTCCGGCAATGCCGCTGGCATCAAATTGGCTAGCCTTAAAATTGCCGCCGTCTCCACCTACATAAAGCTCACCGTTAAGGCGGAATATTACCAACCCTATGTGGCCTTTTTCGCTGAACTACCGTTATCTAAAACATAGTCTTTGGGGCCGAATATTACATGGTCAGAACCGGTATTCTGAGTAGTATAAATACTTAAAAAATTTGGCTCTTCGTAGAATTGTGTAAAACCCCCGCGCCAGATGGCAAAATGACCTT
>DAOQGS010000020.1:11103-15027 GCA_035338675.1 Cellvibrionaceae bacterium | reverse complement strand
GTAGTGGATGCCACCAATCTGCAGCTGGGCCTTAGCCTAGTGTTTGAGCTCATTGCCCTAAAACGCCCAATGATCCTGGTGCTCAACCAAATGGACGCCGCCCGCGCCCGTGGTATGGTGATCGACACCCAAGGGCTGGCGCAGGATTTAGGCCTGCCGGTGATTACCAGTATCGCCGTCAAACGGGACGGCGTGGATGAATTACTGGCAGCACTCAAGCCCGATCAAGCGGTGGGCTACCCCGCCCCCCATCCGGTGGCGGAATCCTCCATAGAATCCATCCACAGTTTCATTCAAACGCTGCTAGGCAAACATATACACCAACCCGCCAGCACGCCAGCTTGGCAAAATCGCCTCGATACCTACGTGATGCACCCTATTTGGGGGCTTGCGATATTGCTGGGGATTTTATTGGTGGTATTCCAAGCGGTATTCGCCTGGGCGGAGCCTTTTAAAGAGGCCATTGAATGGGGGGTTGATAACCTTAAAACCCTCGCTCAAGAACAACTACCCACGGGGGTGCTGCGGGATTTTTTAAGTGAAGGCATCATCGCAGGGGTAGGTGGTGTATTGGTTTTTCTGCCGCAAATTATTATTTTATTTTTTTTCATCCTGGTGCTGGAAGATTCCGGTTACCTGGCGCGGGCAGCATTTTTATTGGATAAACCGATGCGGGGTATAGGCTTATCCGGCCGCGCATTTATTCCTTTATTATCAAGCTTTGCCTGTGCCGTTCCCGGCATTATGGCAACGCGAACCATTGGCGACCCCAAAGAACGCTGGATAAGCATCATGGTAGCACCACTGATGACCTGCTCTGCGCGCCTGCCTGTGTATACACTGATAATCGCCGCATTTATTCCTACACAAACGGTATTGGGCATTTTTAACTTACAAGGCCTAACACTATTCGCGTTATACCTCGCTGGTGTCATAAGTGGCGCGCTGATCGCTTGGCTGCTGCGCAAACGCAAACAAGGTCACTCCTTCCCTTTATTGTTAGAGCTGCCCAATTACCGCTGGCCCATGCCTTATCATCTGTGGATGGGCTTGCGGGAGCGGGCTTATATTTTCTTGCGCCGCGTGGGCACCATTATTTTAGCCCTCACTGTTATTGTGTGGTTTTTATCTACCTACCCTGCTGCGCCAGCGGAGGCGAGCGGTGCCGCCATAGAATATAGTTTCGCAGGTGTGATAGGCCAATTTATACAACCGCTGTTTGCACCACTGGGATTTAATTGGCAAATGTGTATTGCTTTAATTCCCGCCATGGCAGCCCGGGAAATTGCCGTCGCCACATTAGCCACGGTTTATGCGGTGAGTATAGAAACCGATGTAAGCGGGCTAGGTGCCAACCTTGCCGCCAGCTGGAGCTTGCCCGTCGCCTTGGCTTATTTGGCCTGGTTTGTGTACGCGCCGCAGTGCGTCTCTACTATTGCTGTGGTGCGCCGCGAAACCAACTCCATCAGTTCCACCGGTTTTTTTGTTATTTATCTTTTTGCTTTAGCCTACGGCGCCGCGCTGATCACCTACCATCTAGCGCAGCAGTTTTTTTAAAGAATACTCTGATCAAGTCTGAATTCGGGCATATTTGCGATCGCACAAGCGCAACTGCAGCGCCCTTCCAGGTGCGATTTGCTGCCCGGCCAGTTTGCAAAATATCTTCCCCTGCAGACTGAATGCTATCAAGTACTGATAAACAATTTTAATGCATGCCCTGCTTAAAGGCGTCCTATTTCCTTAAGCAGGTTTATACTTAGCCTTAATGATAAACAGTAAAGGTATGAATATGTGGCAAGAAATTATCGTAGGTGCCTGCATTCTCGCCGCGCTCGTTTTTATAGCGCGACGCTTTTTCGCCAAGAATAATGGCTGCTCCGGTTGTAGTGGCTGTGGCAAGGCCAATCAGTGTAGCCTGCGTGACGGCGACGCTGTTAAATAGCGATGTATGTTCTAGCTTCAGGCGACGAAGCATCAGCTAAAATTCCGAAGCTTAAAAAGCCGTAACTATTCAGCACTTTTTTATTGGTGCTGGAAATACCTATCGCACCGACTGAAAACTATCAAGCGAGCGCTTTTATGCCTCGAACTCTCAATACTCCACCCACAGAATCTATTCTAGCCACTTGGCTAAATTCCCCTCAATTTGCCGCCAGCACTTAACACGCCAATAAGGGTACCGAACAGTTAAACCTACAAACAGCACCCATAAAAAAGCCCCAGAGGAGTATCCACTGGGGCTAGTAGTAACAAGATTAAATATTAGTTCTCCAGTGTTGGATCACCCGTAAAAGCCGGGATATGGTTAAGCTCTGCTATGGTCTTAGACGCCAGATCCACCACATAGATAACATCACTAATAGCATCACCTACATAGAGTTTTTTGTTTACATTATCCATGCGTAAATCTGTGTAGCCGCCAATAACATGCTCACCGTGAGAAGCTAACAAGTCGCTAACATCGCCATTTGCTAAACTAATTGCTTTTAACCTAGCTTCTGGAGTACCGCTTTTCTCGGCAAGATAAACCACACCCGCAGCCTCATCAACCGCTAGAACAGAACTGTCCGCTCCCACTCGCGCTTCAAAACGCTTCTGGCCGCTATCACTAAATCCTTGCACGGTCGTTTGTGCTGTACCATTTACTGTGCGCTCGTCGGAAATAATATAGGTCTTGCTGGCACGGTGGTAACTTAAATATTTAAATTTACCCTGGATGGTATTGGCAGGCACGCTCCATACCGGAGTAGTGCGGGCTGCTGTCGAACGGGTTTCACTGGTTTTAGCATTAGCAAAACCCTGGGTAGCATTTAAGCCAATGGACAAAATAGCAAATTGCTGAGAGCCATTTTGCGCTGTTTGCGTCATGAGCAACAGGCGGTTGCCAACACTGTCATAGGTCAAACCAACCAAGCCAGCTACAGCACCACCAAAATACATTTTAGGAATTGCACTGGCCAACGAGGCAGCCAATAACTGCTGATCTTTACCAGCAAAATAAGCCGTTTGGTAGCGAGAATTAAAATCGAACATCGTAAAGGCGGAAAACAAATCCGCATTGCCAGCATACTCTACCCACTGAGGTATGTTGGATAAGAATATTTTGGCGATAAAATCATTGGTAGTATCTATAGTCGCTAAATATCCACCCGGCACCAGAGCCATAAATTCAGGTTTTAAGGCACCTGGGCTGTTCGTCCACTGAGTGGACTCCTTCAGCACTAAATTATCGGCCGTCACCGCCTCAACCTGGATTTGTACAACTCCAGAAAGCACGGGCACAAAACCCTTCCAAAGGGTTGGATCGCTGGAATCCTGGGTTAATTGCACACCATTGACAGTAACCTTGCCGCTATTTAATGGGCCGTTAGATTCTTTATCATCCACCTTAACAACTGTTTCAACATCAATTGGCACACCCTGCCCCACATTGGCATTAGCCTTAGGGCTTACCAAGGCTAAAGAGGCCTGCGTAATATCGTTAACCGTCACACGCAAATTTTGATCTGCCGTGCTTTGCCCAACCTGGGCGGTAATATTAATAATATACTCGTTGTTGCCGTCAGCATCGGCGGGCTTTTCATAATCCGGCGCGACCTTAAATGACAGCGCGCCTGTTGTTTCATTAAAGTTGAACGCTGCAGCATCAGGCCCGCTAATGCTGTATTTAATTTGGTTAGCATTGGCGCCCGCTTGAGCTTTTGCAGTCCAAAATACCGACTGAGTATTTTCGTTTACATTGGTACGAGCCAGTGACGTATTAAATGTAACGCCAGTACCTGCCCCGGTGCAGCCCGCCAATGAAGCAGCCAAAAGAAGGCTGATCAGACGACGCGGAAATTTGTGCATGCTTAGCTTGTGCTGTTCCATAGGAACTCCAGTGGTTGTTATAAGTAATATCTATTTATGTATTAAAAAAATCTC
>DAOQGS010000020.1:0-11093 GCA_035338675.1 Cellvibrionaceae bacterium | reverse complement strand
GCATCTTCAAACACTCCTGCGCCCCCGTAACCTGCAGCAGGCTCGCACTCATGACCATGTTGAAATACTAATCAAATAGCCGCTCTGTAAAAGCAGCATATTTACCCTCAATCGTCAGCCATTTGAGGATTTGTTAGCCAAAGAGAAGACCAGGTCGACTTTGTGGTACTCACACATCAACGCATCACTATTAATCACACTTGCAACGCAAAAGTGCGGCACAGCGAGGGCAATACCCGCGGGAAATATCACGGGCTGTTAATAATTATATAAATAAAGCAGTGGCAAGCAGCTAAGCTCGACCTTATAGCGCCATGGCCAAAGCATGGGCTATGCAAAAAATTGGCGCATTTAGATTTAATAAATTGAGAGCGCCGAATGTACATGAGTGGTTACTTCTTTTGTATCGATAAATTCACATATTCGCCAGCTCAGGTTTGCGCACGGTCAACTCCTAAACAATTTTATTTTCAGCCTTAAAGCATTCGATAAAGTGGCGAAATGTAGCAAGGAAAATAAAGTATCCAAGCAAAAATAAGCAGATCTTATTCATCCTTAAAATCGTATTTATTTGGGGAATATACTCCCACATAAGAACTATTTATAAAAACTCATACAATAAGAAGTAATCTATGAGCGGCAGACACCCCTATAGACCAGCTTAACGGGTTACCCGCAAGCACACTCAATCCTCATAACAGCACGAGTACATAGCAGCGCCAGTCGTATAAATTTAATCCGAACAGATCGATTATTGAACAGACTGGCAAGTTACAACGCCAGTTTGACCCAAACATGAATAACCGCAAAAGAATTGTAATTAAGGCAGGCTGGATATGTACCACCCAAGGCTAATGGAGCACCCAGGCAGGGTTTAGGTTATAGGTATAAGCGGGGCGGGCAATCTTAAGCCAGGCTCATCGGCATACAAGCTGCGCAAAGATAAAACTCACCCGCTATGCGTTCCAAATACTCAACCAGAAGCGCCTTGATTCAGCGGAATACGCTTACAACACCTTATAAGCGAGAATAATCGCCAACCCAAGGACGAGTAATCAACAGCAAAATCAAACCTAAACTTCTGTAGTGACGATTAAGCGTATTGCTGATAGCTGTAAATGGCTCTGTTCAATTAGTGCAGTGAGTATGCCCGCATGGCGATGTTTGAGCGCTTGCAATTCAGCATCATTAATATTAGCCCCGCGTTTAGCCAAGTCCTGTAAGCGGTGTATTTCACGCTGATAAAAATGATTCACCTCAGCACAGGCGTGGTCAATAATCTGCTGTTTACTGGCCTCCGCAAAGGCTTCCGCGCGCTTATACCAGCTGGGTATTTCATCTTTTTTGCTTTGAATAATTTTGCGTGCGAGTTTTTTGTCAACGGATTTTAACGATTGCTGCAAGGCTTCCTCTGGCAATAGGGTGGATAAGTTTTTATCGCTAATATCTAATACTAAGGCGCGCACTGAAAAGGCAGATAGGAAGGGTAAACATTCTTTGCCATGGGCCGATTGCAGTAAAATATCAAAACAGGCTTCCAGCAGACATTTACCGGGCGGCAATTGTTTACTGGGTAACAACGCAACCGATGCGCAGCCGAGCTCCGAGTGATGCAATATTTCCCAAAGGCCGCTGATAAAAGGTGAATCCCAGGTAATAAACATTACATCTTCGCGGTTATTGGCCAGCTCACGGGAAAAGGTTACCTCCACTCCCTCTAAGGGAATACCCGGTAGAGAACCAATCAGCATGTTGTCAGCAGGAATAAGCGAATAGGCGCCATTTTGAGTTTCTTCAAAATGGAAATTAAATAGGCTGCTGGCCATTTCAACCAATTCAAATGGGGTTTTTGCTTCAAATTCAGTTATACCTGTTACCAACTGACTAGCCCGCGGTTCTCGGCAAGAATTCATTTCTAATAGCGCATCCCTGCCTTCGCTAATGGCCTGCTTTAATTGCCGTACCTTATCCTGGGCTTTTGCAAAGAGATTAGTATTATCGCCATTCAAAACAATATGCGGCCAAAATTCATCGTGCACCACGCCTGCGGCTGGATTCTGTTCTGCAATACAGTCGAGCACCTGGTTGTACCAGTTAAATTGCACTGCACTTAGGGAGTGCTCAGCATAAGGAATATGAATATTCACATCCTGCTGCTGGCCGATGCGATCCAAACGGCCGATACGCTGCTCTAAAATATCGGGGTGATCGGGTAAATCCAAACAGACTAAATGGTGGCTAAACTGAAAATTACGGCCTTCACTGCCGATTTCCGAACATAATAAAACCTGTGCCCCCTCTTCTTGATTGGCGAAATAGGCAGCCGCCCGATCGCGCTCCACCAAATTCATTCCCTCATGAAATAAGGCCGCATCCAAGCCGTGTTTTTGCCACAAAAATGTTTCCGCCTCTAAAACATTTGCTTGTTTATGGCAGATAACTAGTATTTTTTCCTGCTTGTGTGCTTTTAAAAACTGCGCAAGCCACTCAAACCGGGCGGGCCATGTATCCTCGGTTAATAGATGGGGAACCGCGATTCGAGCGGGAAAACCTTTTACTTGGGTACGGGAATTTCTAAACATCACCCTGCCCAGACCATGGCAATCGAGCACTTGTGCAATTAAATCTTCATCATTTAATTCATTATCCAGGTCGAACCGCTTCACTAACTGGGCGCGACTAGCTGGCAGCTGCCGGATAAGCTGGTTAATTTCAGCAAATGATTTCTCTTCTTGGGTAAAACGCTCAATGTCGGTGTATTTAGCCGGGTCTAGCAGTTGTAGGCGAGCAAAATGACTGTTAAAGCCCAATTGCTCTGGCGTTGCCGTTAATAACACTACATGAGGGCATAGGTGCGCTAAACGCTCCAACACCGAAAAATTCTGTGTGGCCGGTTGAATATGGTGGGCCTCATCAACAATCACGCAATCGAATTCGGCGTTTAATAATAAATCCGCCTGGGCGGCTAACACCGACTGCGGAATTAAATGAATCTGCCCAATAGAAAAATCATGGTCGGTACCGGCATAGAGCTCCGGGCGTAAGCTAAAACGGCGAATCAGCTCCACCAACCACTGCACTTGCAGTGGATCAGGCACCACAATAAGCGCCCGCCCGATACGCTCAAGCTTAAGCAGGCGGGTCAGAATCATGCCCGCCTCCAGAGTTTTACCCAGGCCCACTTCATCAGCCAACAAAACCCGCACCTGCTCGCGCTCACAGGCAGCCCAAGCCACATATAGCTGATGAGGAATAAGATTGGCGCGAATGCCCAGTAAGCCGTTGAGGCGTGAGTTCCAGGTACGGGCCAAAGCGTCATCTAATTGACGGCGGAAATAAAACCACCTGGATTTATCCAGCTGCCCTGTTAGCAGGCGCATATAAGGTTGATTGAGCTGAATATCGCCGGCTAATTCAGTTTCGGGGACGAGGCGGTCACCGCCCAGGTCATAAAGCAAAAAGCCCTTGTTATCGAGCACTTGTACTACGCGGGCGCTACTGCCATCTTTAAGCTTGATGGTGTCATCAACGCCATAAGTAATGCGGGTAAGTGGCGCTTGGTTTTTAGCGTACAAACGCTCAGTCTCAACCTGGGGGAAAAACACCTCCACGGTACGAGCTTGCACCGACATAATAATGCCCAGACCCAATTCCGGCTCCGAATCCACCACCCAACGTTGACCCTGCACAAACTCCGACATAACTGACTCACCTGATTACCCGGCACGAAGAGGCTCCGCGCGCTAATGCAAAAGGCGGCGATTGTACGGATTTTTGCGGCAGGCGCCAGAAAATAAAACAAACGCCAGCTGTGCGGCACTGTGATGAGCTCGTGAACTAGATCCCTCTAATTATCGTCTGCCATGATCTGTATTCACCCCTGCAGGAGAGGGATTTTGCTAGAAAAGCCTACTTAGCTCTTCTTGGGTAAGATCGCAAACGGCTCTACCTGTACCTCTTCGCTAGGCTCAAACAATGCCTCAGGGCGACCTTTACAAGCCTTAACCAGCGCCTCGCGGCGGCGGGCCAGTAATAAGCCGATAGACTCCGTCTGCGCCTCACTCAAACCGGGGACATTTTGCTCTAAAAACTGCCCGATGGACTCGGCCAGCTCAAGCATTTTGTCATATTCATCGGCGTCTTTTTTATTTTGAAACATAGCCCCGTCCCGATCACACTGCCATACAGCGATTACTGCCATTGTGTTGCCTCACCAAAATTACTGTGTGCGCATACAGTACTTTTTATCACAGCCAGGGTCAAGCGGCTAAGGCACAGATTCTGCACTACTGGCAGAATCTTCCTCACCGCCAGAAAATTGTCATGGTATCAGCGCAAGAGTCCTCCCCACAGAACCCTTTGGATCAGCTCCAGGATCTATTACGCCAGGCTGAATTGCAAAATTTGCAGCTTCAGCTTGAATTGCGGTTTAAAAAAAATATGGCCATCTTTAAAGAAGCCGCCCCAGAAATATACCACCAGTTTATTCATTACGAGCCAAAAGAATTGCGCCTGCTGTACACTGAAGATGGGCACTTAAATTTGGTTAACTACACGCTGAATAATAAACCTGTGTACCCGGGCGACCCGAGCGAATTTATCGATAAACAAGTGGCAGATTTCATCGCTCTGCCTTCGATTTCATCGGTAAATTTTGCCAAAAGCAAGATAATGAATGACGCCCACATTCACGCACCGCTGGTCAATCATTTGATAGATAGCTACACACCGTTCCACGATTCCATAAAAGTTACCTGCAATCAACCTATTGGCATGTTTTTGATGACGGGTGTCGGCTTGGGCTATCAGCTACCTCAATTACTCGCGAAACTGGATATTTACACGCTTTGCATTTTTGATCCGCACAAGGATTCCTTCTATGCATCCCTCCACACCATCGATTGGGGTGAAATTATTCAATATTTCCTGCGTCCATATAGGATGATTAAACTCTTAGTCGGCATGGAAACACAAGACGCCATGGCGGAATTGCGCCTCCTCACCGACCGCATTGGCCTGCATAACGTGGTGTTTACATTTATTTACCGGCATTTTGGCAGTAGCAAAGAAGAAGAATTTATTACCACCTATACCAAAGAATTTCACCTGAATGCCACAGGAACCGGCTTTTTTGATGATGAACAAGTCAGTTTTGCCCACACCATCGCCAACCTAAATAACCAAACGCCTATTTTTCTGCACCAATCGGATAAAACCACCCCCCTGCCCCCATTGTTACTGGTAGGTAACGGGCCATCCCTGGATAAACATATTGAGTTTCTGCAGCGCAACCGCTCCAACGCAATTGTAATGTCTTGTGGCACTGCGCTCAGTTCTTTATCTAAGCGCAAAATTAAACCGGATTTCCACGTCGAAATGGAGCGCAATATTGATGTGAAAGACTGGTTAGAAGTGGGTACCGAACCTGAAGACCGCGAGGGTGTCACCCTGCTGTGCCTTAATACCTGCGCTCCCGATGTGATCAAAATGTTCTCCGACGCCTGCATTGCCAAAAAGCCCAATGACTGCGGCGAGATTATTATCGACGACCTGGTGGAGCAAACCTGCCAGGGCACCGCCATCCGCGCATTACCCCTGTGCAACCCAACGGTTACCAATGCGGGTTTATCATTTGCATTGGCGATGGGTTTTACTGAAATATATTTAGTTGGGGTGGATTTAGGCATGAGCCCGGAGGGCGACCACCACTCAACCTTAAGCCCCTACCATGCGCTAGCCGCCAAAACACAGATTAAAGACTTAAGTCCGTTAGAAAACACCAAAACCAATTATTTTATTAAAGGCAATTTTGTTGAGCAGGTTTCTACCAGTGTATTTCTGGATTCAACGCGGGTTAACATGCAAATCCTGCTCACTTATTACGAGCGCACCAAAGGCGGCGTTAAAGTCTATAACTCCAACAACGGCGCCTTAATTAAAGGTACGATTCCAACACCTCTAAGCGACATTAAAGATTTTGCCAATCTAGGTAACAAAGCGGCTATCATTCAAGAGTTAAAACAAACCCACTTTATTCGCCCCAAAGAAAGTAACAGCATACAAAAAAGCCAAGTCAATGGTTATTTGCGCAATTATTTCGAGATGCGCAAACAAATAGGCCTACCTAAAAAAATCGCCAACCGCAAGGTTTTTTACGAGCGCATTACGGAAATATTTAATCTCGTTCGCCAGCAACGGGACAAGAACTCAATAACAACCATGTTACTGCGCGGCAGTATGCACGGCTATTTTACCCTTATGCTGCGCGCTTGTTTATTCCAAAAAAACCAACATGATTATGAGCGCGCTTACGAAATAGGCCGCAAAGCTTATATGACGTTTTTGAAGCAGTGCTATGCGATTATGGAATCCACACCATTAAAACTGGATGATACGCATGATAAAAATATTATCGCTGCACGCAAAATTTTAGGAAATGAAAAGTGCTAATGGCCACTTTTCGGCCTGCGAACCAAAGCGATTGCCGCTGGCTTTGGCAGGTGCGCGAGCACCCAAGCGTCGCCATGCAATCGCTCAATCCCTCCCCCATACCCTATATAAAACATTGCCGCTGGTTTCGGCACCTACTGCGGAGCCAACAGCGACGATTGGATATTTTTATAGACGATATCTCCGGCCAACGATTGGGCTACATCCGCGCCGAACCTTACCAAACAGGCCAATTGTTATCATGGGCTATAGCACCGGAATTTCACGGACAAGGCTTAGGCAAGCAGATGTTGTCCAGCTGGTGCCAGGCGGCTGAAACTACACTTTGGGCACAAATAAAAGCTGAAAATAGTGCCTCAAAGGCCATAGCGGCGCAGGCTAGATTCACCCAAATTGAAGAAAAAAATGGTATTGAAACCTGGCTGAAAACGTTGACCTACTAGCTGTACGGAAGCAATGAATACACATCATTTCAGACCGTCAAAAAGAGGGACCTTTTTGACGAGCCTACTTAGGATGTATTCACGGCGTGTCTGAAATGATGTGTATTCATTGCCGGTGCCTAGGTAGTAATAGTCTTTGGCATCACGCTTAATAAGCACCTCTCACTATGCGAATGCCCCGTAACAGCCTATTGAAATACTACCCTGCTAGCTCTAGCGGCGTTAAATTTGCCCGCTGAATAGGGCAATTTAAAATCGACCGTTGAAACCCCTCAACTACTACCCAGATTAGAGCAACTAAGGCGCCGAAGCCTGAGTAATTTGTGTTACCTTGTACCCATAGTGGCATGGTAACGGTTGACTTGAGCGGTTCTTGGCTGCGTATTTTTCTATACGAAGCTGGATGAATACCCCAGTCAGTGGCCCGTCCCAGCATAGCTTTAGCCACTCGCATTTAAAAAGCAAAAGAAGCAGTAGTACTGAGGTGTACAGTTATGGATATTCGCCCCCGAGTCCTGTCGGTTGACAACAATCTGAGCAATCAAAAGCTAGTAAGCAGTGTGCTGGCGGCAGATGCCGAGGTGTATACCGCATCCAGCGGCGCCCAGGCCCTGCGGATGCTGGAGAGCCTGCGGCCGGATTTAATTCTGCTGGATATAGATATGCCGGGCATGGATGGATTTCAAACCTGTCGCAGTATGCGCGCCAACCCCGATTTCGCCCTGACCCCGATTGTATTTGTCTCTGGACTAACTGAGCGGGATGAACAACTTACAGCGTTTCAATGTGGTGGCGATGACTTTATTGCAAAGCCTTTTGATGTGGAAATCCTGCGTGCGAAAGTAGGCGCATTAATTCAACGCTATCGCCGCCAGCAATTTATCCGCAACCCCAACGCCGACAACCAAGGCTTCGATCATCTGCGCAGGGTCAACCATTATTTATTGGGTGCCCTTAAGGTCAGCACCTTGGCCAAACTCAATGACGCAACCCTGGAGGCGCTCACCGCTTTGGATCTTAAAGCGGCCCTCTACATTCACAAAAAACCGGAGTTGCTAGCATCCACCTGTGGCAGCCTGACGGATTTGGAAACCCAGCTGTTAAGCCAAACTAAAGGCGCACAGATGCAGGCCTTGGGTGGGCGGTTTATGCTGGGGTCAGCCCAGGCCGCTTGGTTGATTCAAAATATGCCCCGCGCTGGCAGCAACGAGTTTGCGCGCCTACACGACGCGCTGGTCATCATGTTCGATGCATACAGCCAAAAGGTACAAACGCTGTTGGTGAAGTTTGCCCAGGAAGTGAGCCCTGCGCCTCTGAGCGCGCCGCTCCCCGTTGAAACACTCCTCAATCAGTTGGCCGACTTAGATGATGCCACTGATGATGCTGTGAGTGAGTGCCTGAACCAGTTACAACTCTTACAAAAACAAACCTCGGGCTCCTTGTATGAGCGCACCCAGCTGGCGGTACTGGATACCAAGTTGCGTAGGTTGCAAGATGACCATGCCAAACGCTGCCGAGAATTTAAACTTGCTCTTAACAAAGCGCGGGCGGCCACTGCCGTGTTGCTGGATTCCGCGTGAATTTAGCCACAACCCTGGCGCTGCAGCAAAAGCTTTGTATAATCCGCCGCCTACCCGCCACCTAGCTTCTAAACTGTAACTACTTGTTGGCTGTAACTCACCGCTAGTTAAGGTGGTCTCTGCAGCAAACGACGTGTTTACATGAAATAGGACGGCACTTTTACTCATGTGGCCCTTGGTAGGGGTCACCACTGAACGAGATAATCCCATGATTACTGTATCCCTCCCCGACGGCTCTAGCCGTCAATTTCCTTCTGCTGTTTCCGTTTTTGATGTCGCAGCCAATATAGGTGCAGGCCTTGCCAAAGCGACTCTCGGTGGCATTGTCAATGGCACTGAGGTCGATGCATCGTTTCTTATCGAGTCGGACGCAAGCTTAGTCATTATCACAGACAAGAGCGATCAAGCCTTAGACTTGCTGCGCCATTCCACAGCCCACTTGTTAGCGCAGGCCGTCAAACAACTCTACCCAGATGCTCAAGTCACCATAGGCCCGGTGATTGAAGATGGCTTCTACTACGATTTTGCCTATTCCCGCGCCTTTACCCCGGATGACCTGATAAAAATCGAAGAGCGCATGCAGGCCCTTGCCGCTCAGGACATTCCCGTTGTACGCCGCGTGTTGCCTCGCGATGCAGCGGTTGAGTATTTCAAAGGGCTCGGGGAGCATTACAAGGCTGAGATTATTCAGAGCATTCCGGCCAATGAGGATCTTTCACTCTATCGCCAAGGGGATTTTGAAGACCTCTGCCGCGGCCCCCATGTGCCATCCACAGGTAAATTGAAGTTTTTTAAGCTTATGAAGGTAGCCGGCGCCTATTGGCGCGGCGATGCCAAAAACGCCATGTTAACTCGCGTGTACGGTACAGCTTGGAGTACCAAGAAGGATTTAGACGCTTACCTTCACCGCTTGGAAGAAGCGGAAAAACGCGATCACCGCAAGCTCGGCAAAAAGTTCGATTTCTTCCATATTCAAGAAGAAGCGCCCGGCATGGTGTTCTGGCACCCCAAAGGCTGGACGATTTACACCGCCATTGAAACCTACATGCGCAAGGTGCAGCGGGATAATGGCTATCAAGAAATCAAAACGCCCCAGGTGGTGGATCGCAGCCTAT
Source organism: Cellvibrionaceae bacterium (assembly GCA_035338675.1). GTDB lineage: Bacteria > Pseudomonadota > Gammaproteobacteria > Pseudomonadales > Cellvibrionaceae > CAMCXE01. The sequence goes on along the minus strand of DAOQGS010000020.1, from coordinate 1,505 downwards.
GGGAGCGCTCGGGCCACTGGGATAAATTTCAAACCGGCATGTTTACCGTCGCCTCAGAACAGCGCGACTACGCCATCAAACCCATGAACTGCCCCTGCCACATCCAGGTGTTTAACCAGGGCTTAAAGAGCTACCGCGACTTGCCCCTGCGCTTAGCCGAATTTGGCTCCTGCCACCGCAATGAAGCTTCCGGCACCCTGCAGGGGCTGATGCGGGTGCGCAGTTTTGTGCAGGATGACGCCCATATTTTCTGCAGCGAAAATATGATCCAAACAGAGGTGTCGGCCTTTACAGATTTGCTCTACCAGGTATATGCGGACTTCGGCTTTAGCGATGTGATTATTCGTTTATCCACTCGGCCCGAACAACGCGTGGGCAGTGACGAGGTGTGGGATAAGGCCGAACAAGCCCTTGCCGATGCGCTCAATGCCAAACAACTGCCGTTTGAATATCTGCCCGGCGAAGGCGCCTTTTACGGCCCCAAGATTGAATTCTCCCTCAAGGACTGTATAGGTCGAGTGTGGCAATGCGGCACTATTCAGGTGGATTTCTCCATGCCCGCTCGCTTAGATGCTCAATTTGTTGCCGAAGATGGCAGCCGCCAAGTACCAGTGATGTTGCACCGGGCTATTCTGGGTAGCTTTGAGCGCTTTATCGGAATTTTGATCGAGCACTATGAAGGTGCTTTCCCCACTTGGCTCGCTCCTGAGCAGGTGGCCGTGCTCAACATTACGGACAATCAGGCGGATTTTGCGCAAACTGTTGCAAAAAGCTTGCAAGAAAAAGGCTTTCGCGCCTTTGCCGACTTGAGAAATGAGAAGATCGGTTTTAAAATCCGCGAGCACACCATTCAGAAGGTTCCTTATCTTCTGATCCTTGGCGATCAGGAGGTGGCCTCAGGCAAGGTAAGCGTTCGCACGCGCACCGGCACTGATCTTGGAACCCTGTCCCTCGACGACTTCCTCGCGTTACTTACCAACGATGTGGCTAACAAGTCCAGGGTCAGCCATTAGCGGCTGATTGGATTTTACTAACTCACTGGAGAACTCATTATTAGCATCCGAGAACCCGCAGCAGCTGCCAAACCCCGCTCCAAAAAAGCGGCCATAAATGAACAAATTGAAGCTAAGCAAGTACGCTTAATCGGCGCCAATGGGGAGCAAATTGGGATTGTCAGCATCGCTGAAGCCCTTGCCGCCGCCCAGGCCGCCACCCTTGACTTAGTGGAAATCGCAGTCGATGCCGACCCGGTCGTCTGCAAAATTATGGATTATGGCAAGCATCTGTTCGAGTTAAAGAAGTCCAAAAACGCCGCGAAAAAGAAGCAAAAACAGCAGCAAATTAAAGAAATGAAATTTAGACCAGGGACGGAAGAGGGGGATTATCAGGTCAAATTAAGGGCCCTGATACGCTTTCTCGAACAAGGGGATAAGGCCAAAGTTTCACTGCGATTCAAAGGCCGCGAACTTGCCCACCAAGAGCTTGGCATGGAAATGATGCAGCGC
>DAOQGS010000019.1:0-15171 GCA_035338675.1 Cellvibrionaceae bacterium | reverse complement strand
TGGTATTCGGGAAATTGAATTTATCGCCCAGGCGTTTCAATTATTGCGCGGCGGCCGGGAGCAGCCCTTGCAAGCGCGCAGCCTTATTCCCGTGCTCAATTATTTAAGTGAAAAAGGCGCCCTGCCGCAAAAAATTGCCGAGGATTTAATTGCCGCCTATTGGTTTTTACGCAATACCGAACACGCCTTACAAGCGCTTGAAGACCGCCAAACCCAAGCCCTGCCCACCAGCCCAACCGAGCAGGCGCGCCTTGCTTGGGTGCTGGGCTTTGCTCACTGGGAGGCGTTTTATGCGGCCCTAGAGCAACACCGGGATTGTGTGCGCCGCGAGTTTGCCGCCGTGGTGGCCGCCCCCAATGAGGCGGAGGAACAAACCGGCGACCCTTTGGCCGCTTACCAAAGTTTCTGGCTTGGCCTGTTGGGCGCGGATGACAACCTGCTGCACCAACTGGCCGCCTGGGGTTTTAGCCCCGAAGCAGATGCCTTGGGCGCCCTGCGTAGCTTGCGGCAAAGCCCGAAAATCCTCGCCATGCACGCCCAAAGCCGGGAGCGGCTGGATGTGTTTATCCCGAAATTATTGCGGGCGCTCAGGCAAGCCCAGCAGCCCCAGCAGGCCCTCACTCGCCTGTTACCCTTTGTGGAAGCCGTGGCCCGCCGCAGCGCCTATTTGTTATTGCTCATTGAAAACCCCCAGGCCCTAGACCAGCTGGTAAAACTCTGCGATGGCAGCAGCTGGATCGCCGAGCGCCTCACCAAACACCCGGCTCTGTTAGATGAATTAATTAACCCGGCGTCCCTTTACCACATCCCCACGCAAATTGAACTCGCCCAGGAATTGCGCCAGCACATGCTGCGCATCGACCTCACCGATTTAGAAGCGCAAATGGAGGGGCTGCGCTACTTTCGTTGGGCCCAAGCGCTGAAAATTGCCGCCTGTGAAGTCACCGGCGTATTGCCCCTGATGCGGGTGAGCGACTGCCTCACCTACCTCGCCGAAGTCATCATCAATTACACCTACAACCTGGCCAAAGACGAGATGATCAGTAAACACGGCCGCCCCACCAACCTGCCGGAAAGTGGAGAACTGCCGTTTATCATCATTGCCTACGGCAAACTCGGCGGCTTAGAACTGGCCCACGGCTCGGATTTAGACCTAGTCTTCCTGCACAACAGCGACCCCAACAGCCAAACCGATGGCGCCAAGCCCCTTGAGGTGAGCGTGTTTTACCCGCGCCTGGCGCAAAAGATGATTCACATCCTGGCCACTAAAACCGCCTCCGGCGAACTCTACGAAGTAGACGTGCGCCTGCGCCCCTCCGGCAACTCAGGCCCCCTGGTGACCAGCCTTAGCGCCTTTGAAAAATACCAGCGGGAATCCGCCTGGACCTGGGAGCACCAAGCCCTGGTGCGCGCCCGCCCAGTGGCAGGGGAGCCAGAGCTGCAACAGGCGTTTGTGGATTTACGCCTGGCCCTGCTCTGCCAAGCGCGGGACATAACCAAACTCACCGAAGATGTACGCAGTATGCGCGAGAAAATGCGCACTCAATTGGGCAGCAAAAAAACCGACCAGGCGGCGGGATTATTCAACCTCAAGCAGGATGCGGGCGGTATCGTGGATATTGAATTTATGGTTCAATACCTGGCACTGGCCTGGGCACACGCCGATCCATCCCTTGTGCGTTACACGGACAACATCCGCATCCTAGGCAGCTTAGAAACCACCGGACGGTTGGCCGCCCAACAGGCACACCAACTGATCAACGCCTACAAAGAGTACCGGACGCTAGGCCACAAACTGGCTTTGCAGCAAGCACCCACCATCACCCAACGGCAACCCCTGGCCGAGCCCATCGCGCAGGTATGCACGCTGTGGCAACAGGTGATCGGCCCGCAGGAATAAAGGCCCGCTTGCATACGCAACTCCAGCCACCTAGCCTAAACCTAAGCAACACACGTATTTACCGTTCCTTTTATACAGTCACAAACAAGCCGCAGGCTTCCTGGAGTTCACTATGTCATTTGCCGACCGCGACGGCGTAATCTGGTTTGATGGGGAATTAATCCCCTGGCGCGACGCTAAGGTTCACGTCCTCACCCACACACTGCACTACGGCATGGGCGTATTCGAAGGCGTGCGCGCCTACGCCACCGCCCAACACGGCACCGCCGTCTTCCGTTTAAAAGAACACACCGACCGCCTGTTCCGCTCCGCCCACATCATGCGTATGGCCATGCCCTACACAAAGGAGCAGGTAAATGAAGCACACAAACAAGTGATCCGCGAGAACAACCTCACCGAAGCCTATTTGCGCCCCATGGTGTTTTACGGCTCAGAAGGTATGGGCCTGCGCGCCGATAATTTAAAAGCCCACGTCATTGTGGCCGCCTGGAACTGGCCCTCCTACATGAGCCCGGAAGCCAAAGAAGCGGGCATTAAAGTGCGCACCAGCAGTTACACCCGCCACCATGTAAATATCTCCATGTGTAAGGCCAAGGCCAACGGCCACTACATCAATTCCATGCTCGCTCTGCGCGAAGCCCTGGACTGCGGCTGCGAAGAAGCCCTGTTATTAGATGCCGAAGGTTATGTGGCCGAAGGCTCTGGCGAAAACTTCTTTTTAGTGCGCGACGGCGTTATTTACACCCCGGAACTCACCAGCTGTTTAGACGGCATCACCCGCAATACTATTTTCCATTTGGCAGCAGAATGTGGTTACACCATTAAAGAAAAACGTATTACCCGCGATGAAGTTTATATTGCCGATGAAGCGTTTTTTACCGGTACAGCGGCGGAAGTTTTACCGATTCGCGAATTGGATGGGCGCATTATTGGTGAAGGCAAACGCGGGCCGGTGACTACGCGCTTGCAGGCGATGTATTTTGATGCGGTGAAGGGGAAGCTGGAAAATCATTTTGAATGGCTCGCGCCGACGAAATAATTTAGTTAGATTGTTTGAGAGCCGCGTTTAACGCGGCTTTTTTATAGTTAAATAAATACTAAGCTTGCGAATCCTATCCAAGACAAGATCATTAATTTAAACATTGTGTACCTTTATTTACCTGATCCTGCACTCCCCAAAAACCCCACCCCAACCCTCCCCTTAAAAAGGGGAGGGAGCAAAAAAGCCCGGAGCGCTCTTATAATGCCTTGGTGCGAAGGTTTTTAGCTCCTCCCCCTTTTCAAGGGGGAGGCTGGGTGGGGGTTTTGAGCAGAGAGCATAGGGGCAGCACAATTTAAGCAAAAGCCGGTATAGGTACATATCAACTCACTTTTTGAATTCAGCACCATCTCAATAGCAAGGATTCTTATGGCATCCAACAAAATGCACCCCATCCACCCAGGCGAAATGCTGCGGGAGGAGTAATTAATCCCCCTAGAATTAAGCGTAAACGCCCTCGCCCAGGCCCTACGCGCGCCCGCCACCTGTCTGCATATAGTCACCAAGCAACGCCGCTCCATTACGGCCGACACCGCTTTGCGGCTGGCCCGGTATTTTGGCGAGGAGGCCAGTCTTGGCTGAACTTACAGACGGCTTATGATTTAAAGGTGGCGAAGCTGGAGCGTGGGACGGAGATTCGCAGAGAGGTTTCACCTCGGGCAGCGTGAATATTTAGATGTAGAAAAAGAAGTAGGTTGGGCAGTAATGCCCAACATGAAAATAACTTCGATAAAAAATTGTCGCAACTATGACATTTAAAGCAACTCAAGGCTAGCAAAATAATTTATTGTATTGGGAATTGTCGCCCAGCCAACTGACCCAATAGCTGCACCCAAAAATTCGGCAAGTGGAAGAAGCTAAAAATAAACGTTGTACACAGCCCTCAAAGGCGAAAATTTGAAAAACATACAAAGGTGAATCAAATGACAGGTATCAGTGTTGAATTTATCGGTGGCACTCTAGATGAACAGACTCGCACCATTCTCCATAAAGAAGAGTTGTCTATCCTTGGTTATCGACTGCAAATCGAGGTGCAACCCAAAGGTGACGAGCCTGCTTTCTGCATAGCCGTCCCCATCGAATGGACTTCGGAGCAAGGGCATAAAGCAATTTTAAAAAAAATTCTCACTAAAAACCCTCGAAACCAATAATTAATCATTATTGTAGAAACCAAAAAATCATTTGGCGGGCCCCAATGAGAATTTTCAGCAAAATAAAAAAAGCTCTCAACCTAAAAGATCAAGAGCTTTTTCGGCGATGGCCGGCTTCTGAGCTTGAAGAAAAGAAATTTTATATACAGAATAAGCCTCCCGAAGAATTCACGACCGAAGATCGCTATCTGGCTGCCGAATGGATATTTCAGCGATATTTACCAGAAGGTGATGAACCAACGCCTGAAAAATGGACAACGACTATAAGTAACATTCGGCAGAAGATTGACAACAATATACACAAAAAATCTGCTGGAGAACTTTTCAAAACTGCATATGCACCAGCAACGCCATACACTCTAAGCAAAGAGGATTTTCTGAGAGAAATAGTCCCTGCATTTTCGAAATTTAATCTATTGCCTGATCCTTATTTGAAGGATGGCCAGGACAGAGAGATTTGGGAGTCGTTATTTGAATTCACTCAACCACATTCTAATAGGCATGTTGAAGCAAAAGATACATTGATGCACTTCTGTGACCCCTACCTTGCGGCGAAACTAGTTCAGGATTTGGCCCGAACCCATACCGCACTGCGTAAAGCGCAGATTGATGGCTCAAAAAATGTGGAGTTAGTTTGCACAGGCAAGCAATGCAAAGCCTGCTTAGCCATGAATGGAAAAAAATTTGATGTTGAAGAACTGCTAAATTCCTTTCGAGGAGGGAATCCTTTATTCCCTCACCAATTAGTTCTCGACGAGGAAGCCAGCTGGTGCACTGCACCATATTTCTCACCAGAGATTGTACTTGGAGCGGATGACAATTCAGATTTTCATGCTTGGCTAATTAAACACTTTGAAACAAAGAATAAATAAAATGCATATTTTAATCGAAAAAAATTTCAATTCACTCACATAAACATGAGCGCGTAGGGTGGGCAACTTGTTGCCCACCACTTTTGGGCACGTTATAAATTATCGCAACACCCAAGCAAGGCTGAACTGAAAACTGAATTGGTAGGCAAGCTAGCTTGCACACCCTACATGTGTTCCGAACATCCTTAAAATAGAATTTTCGACAAACAACTAAATTGAACCTAGCCTACCAGATCAAACAAAAGACGAACCCATGAAAATAAAACACCCCAAAAACCCCAAACGGTTTATGCTCATTTTATCTGCCATTGTCCTCCTTCACCTGGTGGTGATCTATGGCTTATCAAGTATACAGCCAAAAGTCGATAACTCACCCAAGTTGGTTTATACATCCATATACACCGACCCGAATTTAACCCCCACCACCTTTTATATCGCCCTGCCAGAAGCCCCCTGTGTAAAACTGCAAGAAAATGCGCCTGCAGTAACCGATGAATTACCCAAGTGTTTGGAATTGCGCAAAGCGCCAGAATTGGCAGCGCAATTAAATCAAGAGGCGTATGTGCAGATGGATTTTACCGTCGATAATACGGGTAAAGTGATAGATCCCAAGGTGACAAAATCCTGCGGGAATATAGAAGTAGATAAAGCGGCGCAAAAGCATATTAGCGAAACCTGGCAATTTGCCCCCTGCCCTCCAGATGATGCCGATGGCTGCAAACGCAGTATAAAATTTCGCTGGGGCTTATAAATTTCCGTCCAAGCGAATTTTGAACACAACTTGCAAATTTTTTGTTGGATTTTTCGTGCATCAAATTCCAACCAACAGTAGCCTGGATGCAGCGCAGCGTAATCCGGGTTAATGCGTTGGCACTACCGCTGTTATATTTGTAATATTGCCACCCGGATTACGCTACGCTGCATCCAGGCTACACGGTCAAAAAATTACGCTACAATCGCTGGGCACCCAATAGCCCACTCACCCTCAACCCAACAGACGGATTACCTCATGAGATTAAAACCCCTGTTCTATTGCCTGTTTTTACTTGCCACCCCGTGTTTAGCTGATGATCAAACCGAAGAAGTGGTTGTCACCGGCATCCGCGCGAGCCAGGACGAGGGAATGGAAATCCCGGCTATAACACTTAAAAAGCCTGCCGATTATTTTGTACAGACGGTAAAACTAATTAACGACAGCCGGGCACCGGACCTGCGTAAAAAAGAAATTCTCGACACCATCAGCCATATCATAAGCGCCAGCGGTAAAAATAAAGGTATTGAAGTATCCTACGGCAAGGGGTTTTTGGAGCCGGTGAAAATGGACGATGAAACCCTGCAAATCATCGAAGACAGCAAAAAAAGTGACACCAGTAAAATTGATTTGGCAATAAAAAAGGCAAACGTTGCCAATACTCCGGCTAAAGATCAGCTTAATGTGCTGAAAAAATTTATAAAAGATTTAAAACCCGTCGGCCGCACTCTGTTAGAACCGAATGACGATATAGCGGTAAGTATCGTTAACCCAGAAAGATACCGCACAGAGATTTTGGCAAAAATAGCTGAAGATACCAACAAAACCAAACAAGCGCTCGGCGCGGCGGGCAACTGCAGCACTATAGTGCGTGGCATACAACATAGGGTGGAGTGGGACAGAATTTCCGTGGCGGAGGTAATGTTGTTTATTCGCTATGAAAATGAAGTGGAATGTAAATAGCGGGTTTTAATTGGTGTGCCGCGCCGCTTCACCCTTCTGATACTAATACCGCCGCGATTTACCCATTAAGGACTCCCCAATGAAACTCGGACTAATTTCATTTATTCTGTTTAGCACTTGTGCCGCTACTACACTGCCAAGTTTCGCCTCCAGCGATAGTTATGACAGGTCCCTGCTGGCCCACGAGCCAGACCCAGAACTCACCCAAATGGGCGCGCAAATTGGCACCGCCTATTTGCACCCCTGGAATGACACACGCATTAATCTAAGTCTGCTATTGCAAGACCAAAGACCGCAAGCCACACCCACACAGAGCACCCAAATGCCTGCCTTTGACGACAGTTTGGCGCCAAAGAGCGTTGGGTTTTATATCGAGGAACAGAATTCAAGTGAGGCTGCGCATTCGGCTGCCGTGCAAACTCAACTGCAACGCTTAAAAATCCCCGCTGAAGCCATAATACAGGCGCAAAGCCGTTTGAATAACTGGCGTGAAGGGCGGTGTGTTTCTGATTCCTGGAGCAGCTTGCAACAATTTCTCAGTCAATTGGAATTGGCAGGACTTAAAGAAGAGGAAACACACGCATTAGGCTTGGCCCGATTAGCGCTTGCGGGCTCCTGCCCAACTAGCAAAGCCGCCCCCATTGAAATTGAATTATCCACTCCGGCAGCAAAAGAATTCGCACTTTATATAAAAGCAGCCGCAGCTTTTTACGCCGGGAGCTTTACCGATGCTGGCGAAATATTTAAGTCGCTCAGCGACGCCAAGGCACCCTGGTTGCACGAAACGGCGCACTACATGTTAGGCCGTGTCTATTTAAATATTGCTCAACAAGGTGCCGCCGATAGCTGGGGCCTGTTTGCTAAAGATGCCATAAATACCGTGCATTTAAGCAGCGCCAGCCAAGCCTTTAACACTTATTTAAAACGTTACCCAGAAGGCATTTACGCCGCTTCCGCCAAAGGCTTAGCCCGCAAAATTGCTTGGCTGGGGCAGAACCAGGTGGAGCTTGCCAGTATGTACGGCCAAGAATTTAAGCAATCAATCTTAAACGCATCCTATGAAGGGACAATTTCATTAATTAATGAGATCGAAACTCACCACTGGTTTTTATCAAATAATAACCCCCAAACCGCAAGCATTTTCACCCGCGAGCCCAACTGGCGCGTTCCGGAATTTGCCGCTGTGTCAGTTATAGCCCGGCAACGTATTTTTGACTCCAGCGCAGCGGAAAAAGAACAGGTTCCGCCTTTTGCCGTATCCCCTGATGTGATTAAGTCCTCGTTAGCTGAATTTAAAAAAAACGGGCAAGAAAAATTGGGACAATATTTATTACTCAGTCACCAGTTTTTTGTGCAGCGTAACCACACTGCTGTTCTAGAGGCAACTACAAATATCGCGATAACTGACAAGCTTACTAATGTAGATTTTAGTAGCCTTTATCTACGCGGCTTGGCACTGGAAAGAACTCAGCAAAAAGACAAAGCCTATGCACTCTGGAAAGCGTTGGCAAGCAACTCTAAAAATGCAGGTGCCCGCATTCAAAGCCAAATCGCGTTTATTATCCATTTGGCAGAAAACGATAAGCTCATAGAAGCATTCGCTGAAAATTCGCTTATCACCTACGCCCCGATTCGCAAGCCAGCCATTACCTACTCGGCTAATGCACAGGTACTCGAATATATAATGCAAGCCAAACACACATCAACCGAAGAAAAACGTGAGGCGTTATTCCAACTCGTGCGCAAGAACTTGCTGCATCAGCAATACAACGAGGCACTTCGTATTATTAAATTATACCCCTTAGAAAATTACGCCTTAGGTGATACTTACAACCAGGACCATACGCTACATGCCAGCGCAACAAAACTCGCAGACAACCTGCAGCAGTACCTGGACAACCCTAAGGATTTAATGGCTCTGGTGAATTTGGCGGGCCGCTATCAGAATCATCACATTACCGATCGAACGCAAGCGAGCCTCGCTCCAGGGCGGGTGGGCAGTTTTACAGCCAAATGGGCAGGCGAAATCAAATCACCCTTACAGGTATTTCAACAGGTGATTGCAGATAAAAATGCCTCGGCAGAGGTTAAGGCTAAGGCCCTTAGCGGCGCTATTAATTGTTTTCGCCGGATTGGCGCAAACCGTTGCGACGCTCAGGACATCCCTATTGCACAGCGCAAAGCTTGGTTTAGAACCCTGAAAAAAACCTACGGAAATAGCGAATGGGCCGAAGCGCAAGAAATTTATTGGTAATTTTTATTGCCTGTGTTGGCGCCGCAGCCATTTGCTGGTGGCAGGTGGAGCCAGCACAAGCTCCTAAAAAAACCAATAAAGTGCAGGCAGAACACTATCAGGATTTTTGGTTGTGGCCAGGCAATTCAATCCCAACCAATATCCCACGAATCAATAATTTATATATTCTGCAGGGGGAATTTTTAGGCAAGGGCAGCCAGAATAATCTGCGCCTTACAGGAATACTGCCCAGCCGGATTACTGCTAAAAAGATCTGGTTGGTATTTCGAGTGGAACAGGCCCTATGGAGTGACGCTATTACAGGGGCAATAATTCACCGAATTAAGATGTGGGAATATCAGGGCAACACCGTCGCCGGTATCCAAATCGACTTTGATGCCAGAAGTACTGCGCTCGCAGATTATGGCAATTTTTTACAGCTGGTGCGGCAAGAACTACCGGCTCACTATCAGTTAAGCGTTACAGGGCTGCTGGATTGGTCCACCGGCGCTTACCGTTCAGGCCTCGCCAATATTAGCCAAACAGTAGATGAAGTAATATTCCAGACCTACCAAGGGCGCTCCACAATTCCCGATTTCGCTAGCTATCTGCAGCCTATATCGACATTAAAACAGCCATTTAAAATTGGGCTAATAGAAGGCGGGCTATGGCAGCCACAACTGCCCCAGGTAAAAGCTCTGCACCACAATCCATATTTTTTAGGCTTCGTGGTTTTTCTAAACAATCGCGATTAAATAAATACCAATAAATTATAGAATGAAGCACTATAATTAATTATATTAATGCGATGCAACCAAATAATTTATTGAAATTACACGAAAATCGGGAGATAGAAAAGCTCACCGAATTCCATCTCAAAAACAAAGGCACGCCGATACTCCTGTGGCACATTGTAGCGCTAGTTTTATTCATCCTTACTCGATCAGAGTAATTGCTTTTCCCCAAAGTAATTGCTGTACTGACCAAACCGTGTAAGAACCCGATCTACCGTATTAATACGCTCATCCAATGAACCGGCAAGCCTTATAAAGGGAATTTTTCGCTCGAGCAAATCTGCAATAATTTTTTGTTGAAATACAGACCTTTTTTGCGGGCCGCTTCTGTCCCAAGTATCATCGTAGGGAATATCATCCTCGCACAGGAACCAAAGGTCATAGCGCTGCGGGTTTTCCAGCGCTGTGCGCTGCAGATAAGGCGTTACCTCGCCGTGGTAGTCCTGGCAATACATAAATGTTGTCACAGCGTTGGTATCGACAAATAAATATTTATTAGCATCTCTGGCCGCCAGCTTCTCCCGTTCCATATGCCCTTTGGCGATGAGGTCAAACTCATGCAGGGCGATTCTGCGATTCACCTGATGCTCAGTCCAGTACTCTCGGCCGTATTCAGCAGCAAAACTTGTTTGATAGCGCTTGGCTAAAGCCTCAACAAGGGTGGACTTTCCGGTGGACATGGCGCCAACAAAAACCACCTTTATCAGCATGTCGAAATACACAATGGTGTCGACCAGCGCGCGCATATCAAACGGCGCATTTCGTATTTGTGTTGCCGATATAGGCACGGTACAACGAGCCGTATCAACACGTCGATCTACTGCGCCGAGCGCCCGACTCACGTGGTCGCCGTAAAACTCACTTGAATAGAAATGAGTAATTTCTTTGCCTGCCAGCATTTTTATGATGTAATTTTCTTCTGCTATTTCATAGGCTCTTTCCGTAGAATAACCCTTAGGCCCATCCCAGCACTCAATCACGCTCACATTTGGATACAGCTGGCGAATCCATCGACTGCGCACACTAAGGGGTATATCAATTACGTCCGTGGCGTAAATCAGCACCACCAGCTCGTCAACCTCTGCAAGTGCGGTATCAAAAACAAACTGATGCCCTTTGTGAAAGGGTGCATATTTACCGAGCGTCAGCCCGCAAGTCTTCATATTGAAGGCTCCGCTTTAGGCATTACAGCTGCACCATTTCGCCAGATAAAATAGCCGTAAACTGCATTAATTAGAAACGCACCCCACATTAGAATCATAATCGTCCCGTCAGCACTGCCGTTGAGCAGCCGTATCAACCACATAACAATCGTCACTAGGTTTAACAGGATATAGAGTACCCACTGCTCTTTGTAGCGCAACATCATTAATATAGTTGCCACAATCGAAAGGGTCGTTGAAATGCCATTAATATAGGGCGTATTCTGGGTTTTTATGTGCGAGAGGGCGAAACCTAAAACAGCAATTAAGGCTACACAGCCCAGCAGGATATAGGAAAATTGCGCACGCTCAAGCCCTCGCATTGCAACAGAGTCTTTTAGCTGGTGTCGCTGCCACATCAAAAAACCAAGAATATTCGTCGGCACAAAGAACAGTATATTAAGCGCCATTTCACCGTAAAGCCCATTGGTGAATGAGACATATGCATAGCCCACACTATTAACTAGGCCGAACGCGTAAGTCCAAATATTGCCTTTTGCAGCGAGTACCACGCAAAAAATACCGCTCAACAGGATTGCGTAATTCAGCAGAGAGTCCTTGGTGAAAATTGTCACTAGCGTGCCGGCAGACACAAAAAGAACAATCCAAATAAGCTCAAAAACGGACCAGCTTCGCAGACTTAAGATACCGGGCAAGCTACTTGCTCCTTAGTGATATTTAATTTTATGCGTCCACAGGTGTGTGGTTTAGCACCCAAACCCATCGACGCTTTAAGTTCTTAATTATTAATTATTCTTCCGCCGAGTATTACACGAGCAAACCCGTTGATAAGACGCCATATTCGGACCGTAAATTGCCGCCGCGCCACAACGACTGAACCTAGGTTTGGCATTTATAGTAAGCTCAGCTTGCAGCCACAATTATCATGCCAACTAGTTTACGGAAATACAACTCCACAAAATAGTTCCTGCTGGGCACCCTGCTGGACTTCACCACGCGAACACATGTTTAAATGACTCTAATCATTTATTTACTGCTCGCGAACACATATTTTTTTGGGGACAGCGGCCCATTTTATACAGGAATAATCAGGCTTTGTATTAATTTCCAGCCTAAATACCTATGCCTATTTAACACTTGCAGGTTGGAGGCAGAGTACCCAAAATGCCTGTTTAACACGCCTTAAGTTTTTACCTCAAAACCATCCCGGAGTGCGCAGAATTTCTCACCTCATAAAGCGTTGACTTAGCTTGCCCGAGGATACAAAGCGTAAAACTCTGCCAAAACATAAGCCGCGAGCATGCCATGCAAAAAATTCTCGATACCATCTACACAACACTATCCGCCCGTACCGATCGCGGCCAGGTGGCTAGCTACATCCCCGAATTAGCCAGCGTAAACCCCAACCAATTCGGCATCTGTGTAGCTTTGGCGGATGGGCGCGTATTTAGTGCAGGTGATGCGGATGTGGCGTTTTCGATTCAGAGTATTTCCAAGGTTTTTACCCTCACATTAGCCCTGGGTAAATTGGGGGACCAGGTGTGGCAGCATGTGGGGCGCGAGCCCTCCGGTGACCCGTTTAATTCTATTGTGCAATTAGAAAAAGAACAGGGCAAACCGCGCAACCCCTTTATTAATGCCGGTGCCATAGCTATTTGTGATGCCATTTTAATGGGCCATAAACCCAAAGAGGCATTGGGGGAAATTGTGCAATTTGTGCGGTTTTTGGCGGATGATACCGATATAGTTTTTGATGCGGCGGTGGCGCGCTCGGAAGCGCAGACCGGCTTTCGCAACGCTTCCTTAGCGAATTTTATGGCGGCGTTTGGCCGCATTAAACACCCAGTAGATTGGGTGTTGGGCACTTATTTTCACCATTGCGCCATTGCCATGAGCTGCCGCCAATTAGCCCAGGCCGGTTTATTTTTAGTAGGTGATGGCGCCAATCCTGTAAGCGGTGTGCGGGTGATATCCGCCCAGCGAGCGCGGCGCATTAATTCATTAATGTTGATGTGCGGCCACTATGACGGCTCAGGGGAATTTGCCTACCGGGTTGGCCTGCCGGGTAAAAGCGGTGTGGGCGGAGGCATATTAGCTATTGCACCGGGCAAAGGGGCAATAGCCGTGTGGTCGCCCGGGCTTGATACCATTGGCAACAGCAAATTAGGCACCCAAGCGCTGGAATTGTTGGTACAGCACACCGGCTGGTCTATTTTCGGCCATTAACAAACTGCGAAAAATATATGCGGTGAAGCACCTGCAACCAATCAACTAAAACAGCTATTTATTATTTGCCAACCGTTTACTCTGGGATGCGCTTAAATTCAGGATTATATCCTCCGCCTTGCGCCAGGTTTTTTTACGCGGATTATAAAGATTAAAATCCACGCGCACCTGCACAGCAGGTCGCACAGCCATTACCTCCATTGCAACCGAGGTGGGCTCGGAGGGGCTTAAGATAAAATTGCCTTCGTCGTTTACACATAGAATATCAAGATTGCCTTCGCCTAAGCGCTGGGCGCTGGCTTTGAATTTCTCACCAAAATCTTTGGCGGCAAAACTTAGGGTGCATTTTTGAAAATCCTTGGAGTGAAAACTGATCATGGCGCCAGGTTGTTGTTCGGCAAAATCAAAAGCATATTCATTCACGCCATCCACCACAAATCCCTCCACAGATTTGGCCGGTGGGTTGCTGCAGGCGCTTAAGCTCAAACTAAAACTTACAACTCCTAAAATAATGTGGCGCCAAAGGTTCATAGTTGCGCCTCATAATTTATTAAAGCGGGGTTGGTTGCATCAGGATGCAAGGTTTTTAAACGCGCCAGTAGCGACGCCGAGGGTTTGAGGGCCGCCAGTAATGTAGGCATGGCACCATCAAAGGTGAGCGCAAGCGCGAGCAGATTTAATGAGTCCTCATCCGTTAATTCGCTGGCCGATAATAACTGTGGTAACACGTTTAACGAGTTCGCTTGAATTGCTAATTGCACATGCTCAAGTTCAATGCTGGCGCTCGCGTCCAACAGAGCTGGGTCGTCAAAGGCTATGGCCTCGCGAATGGTTTCGGCTGGGTCTTCATCCAGCAGGGGGCCGGCATTAAATAGGTGGTGTAATTGGTAAATGGCGGCGCTGGCGGGTTGCTCCAACACAAACAGCAGCCAATCGTAAAACTGCGCGCCGTTTAATGGGCGGGTAAGCGCGGGCAGGTCGGCGGGCAGCTGGGAAATTAATTCGGCCAATTGCGCGGCGGGGATTTGCGCTAATTTGGCCGCAATATCCGCGCTTAATTCGTCTATAGCCGCGTAGCCATTTTGTAAAAATGCCCCCAGGCTTGCCGCATCCGGCAGCGCAGGCGCAGCACCGGCTTCCTCAGCGGCTTGAAACTGCGCCATTTGGATGTGAAACGCCTGTAGCGCCAAACCGCTCACGTGGGTGTATAGGTAAAAACCCTCCAGGCTCAGTGGCGGGGTTTGGGGTGTATTCATGGCTATTAATCTCGCAAAATCGATATGGACGATACTATGGATTGATTGCCCCAGGCACACTGGTTTATTTCATCCGCCAGTGCCGCCACAGCGGCCTCCTCAAGGCTGTTAAGCCTGATGCGCAGCTGGCACAGCGTATCCTCAGCAAAGGGTTTAATTTCCGGCGCGCTATGCTGCGGCAGGTGGGCCAGCAGGTTGCAAATATGCTGGGCAATTGCCTCGGTGGGGCACTGCAGGGTGCACAATAAATAGTGCCCAGCGGCCTCAGCGGGGGCCAACTGGCCCAATTCATAGCTAAGTGTGCGCGCCAATAAAGCGCGATTTTCCTCGCTATTGGCAAAGCGTGTTGTAAGTTCAGGCTCGCTGCGCGGGCGCAATATCCAAATTAATGCCAGCCAGATTAAGGGCAGCAAAAATGCCAGCGGGCTTAAAAACCAACCCAGGCCCACACAGGTTAAGGCCAGCACCGGAAAAACGCTTAAGCCCTTGGCTAAGATGCGCCCCCGCAGGCTGTGGGCTGCCGCGCCCTGCAGGCCAAACAGGAGGGGTAGGTAGGGGAAATTGAGCAGGCAGGCTGCGGCTAACAGCAATAACAACGCACTTAAAATCAACCACACAAAACCCATACGCGCACCCGCTTACACTTATAACAACAAAAGCCCCAAAGACCCGGCGCCGCTGGCGGCCAGAATGATTTTAAACTCGGTGGAACGGCCTATTTTACCGGCCGCTGCCAGGGCCATTTTGGCCGCCAGGGCCAATTCCACTTTGAGTTTACGCAGCAGTTTAACCAAAATATCGTGGGAAATTTCCACTGCGTAGC
>DAOQGS010000018.1:0-15267 GCA_035338675.1 Cellvibrionaceae bacterium | reverse complement strand
GATGTCTTTAATTTCAGTGAGTGATTTTTTACCCAGGTTTGGCGTTTTCAACAACTCAACTTCAGTGCGCTGAATCAAATCGCCAATGTAGTAAATATTCTCTGCTTTAAGACAGTTAGCCGAGCGAACCGTAAGCTCCAAATCATCCACTGGGCGAAGCAGAATAGGATCAATCAGATCTTCTTTCTTCTCAGGTTCAGATTCTTTCTCGCCTTCTAAATCCACAAACACTGCAAGCTGTTGTTGCAGAATAGTAGCTGCGCGACGGATGGCTTCTTCCGGGTCGATGGTGCCATTGGTCTCTAAATCGATAACCAACTTATCCAAGTCTGTACGCTGTTCAACCCGCGCACTTTCCACAGAATACGCCAGGCGGCGCACAGGGCTGTAGGAGGCATCCAGGTGCAAACGGCCAATGGTGCGAGTCTCGTCGTCAGAACTCTCACGGGCATCAGCAGGTTGGTAACCGCGGCCACGGGTGATAGTCAGGCGCATGTTGAGGGCAACATCACCGGTAATATGAGCAATCAAAAGGTCGGGGTTTTTAATCTCAACGCTTTGATCCACCGTGATATCACCTGCAGTGACAATACCTGGGCCTTTTTTGGACAGAGTTACAACGGCGTGATCTTTACCGTGCATCACAATAGCGACGTTTTTTAAATTCAATAGAATTTCAATTACGTCTTCTTGGATGCCTTCGATTGCGCTGTACTCATGCTGAACACCGTCGATTTCGACTTCGGTGATGGCGCAACCGGGCATTGATGACAATAGAATGCGGCGCAGGGCATTGCCCAACGTGTGACCAAAACCGCGCTCCAGTGGCTCTAAAACCACACGGGCGCGAGTAGGCGCAAGCTCAGTGACATCAATATGACGCGGAGTCAAAAATTCATTTACAGCTAACAGCATAGTTAATACCTATGTTAGAACCTGGCTTTGCAACCAGGTTAATAAATGCCAGAGATATTCAAGCGTTACTTAGAGTAAAGTTCCACAATCAGGTTTTCATTGATGTCGGCGGACAAATCACCTCGATCGGGCACGCGTTTAAACACGCCTTCTTTTTTCTCGGTATTAACGTCAATCCAATCAATGTCAGCGCGCTGAGCAGACAGAGCCAATGCGCTTTGAATACGCAACTGATTCTTTGCCTTTTCACGGACTGCAACCACATCGCCAACTTGAACTTGGTAGGAGGGAATATTCACAACCTTGCCATTTACTGTCAGCGATTTATGGGATACCAATTGACGAGACTCAGCGCGAGTAGCACCAAAACCCATACGATACACCACGTTGTCTAAACGGCACTCCAGTAGTTGCAACAGGTTTTCACCGGTTGCGCCCTTACGGCGGGCAGCTTCTTTATAGTAGCCGCGGAATTGTTTTTCCAAGATTCCGTAGATACGACGTACTTTTTGCTTTTCACGCAACTGTACACCGTAGTCAGACAGACGGCCGCGGCGCTGGCCGTGTTGGCCGGGAGCGGTTTCTAATTTACATTTTGAATCTAACGCACGCGCACCGCTCTTTAAAAAGAGATCAGTGCCTTCGCGGCGGGATAATTTACAAGTAGGTCCAATATAACGAGCCATGAATCAGTCTCCTATACACGACGCTTTTTGGGTGGGCGGCAACCGTTGTGCGGTATGGGGGTTACATCCACTATGTTAGTGATTTTGTAACCAACATTATTCAACGCACGAACAGCGGATTCACGGCCGGGGCCAGGACCTTTAACTTCTACGTCCAGGTTTTTCAAACCGTATTCCAGTGCAGCTTGACCTGCGCGCTCGGCAGCAACCTGAGCGGCGAATGGAGTACTTTTACGTGAACCACGGAAGCCTGATCCGCCGGAAGTAGCCCAGCTCAAGGTATTACCTTGACGATCAGTGATGGTCACAATGGTATTGTTAAATGAAGCATGAATATGGGCAACACCGTCAACTACGGTCTTTTTGACCTTCTTGCGCGGTGCTGATTTAGCACTTGGCTTTGCCATTGGAAATATTCCTATGAGTAGCGAGGGTTAATTATTTCTTAATTGCCTTGCGAGGGCCTTTACGAGTTCGAGCGTTTGTCTTTGAACGCTGACCACGCACAGGAAGCCCCTTACGGTGACGAAGTCCGCGGTAACAACCGAGGTCCATCAGGCGCTTAATACTCATAGACACTTCACGACGCAAATCACCTTCTACTGTGATTTTAGTAACTTCGTTACGAATCAAGTCGATTTGGTCTTCAGTTAAGGAAGAGATTTTAGCGTCTTCGGCAATGCCAGTAGAGGCGCAAATTCTCTTAGCGGTGGTGCGGCCAATCCCGTATACGTAGGTCAGGGAAATGACGGCGTGTTTGTTGTCTGGTATGTTGACACCAGCGATACGAGCCATTTTTTAACTCCAGATGGTAAAAATTTGTGTGTTAACAGCAACCCTAACAAGTAAAAAGAAACCCCAAGAAAGCTTGGGGTTTCTCGAATTAACTTATAGAAATCACTAATTTTTTTAGCAGAGTAAATAGTTGAATTTACCTTGCGACAGTTAACACCCCTAAACCGATTGAACAACTCAATCGGGCTGGCCTTGCGGCCAAATTAGCCTTGACGTTGCTTGTGCTTAGGTTCGGCGCTGCAGATAACACGCAGAACACCTTTGCGACGCACAATTTTACAATTGCGGCAAACGGCTTTAACAGAAGTACGAACTTTCATTGTTAACCTCAATTATCTGGCAGAGCTACTGCCATAGTTTTTCAAATTTGCTTTTTTCATCACTGACTCGTATTGGTGGGACATCAAATGCGATTGCACTTGGGACATAAAGTCCATCACCACAACAACTACGATCAGCAACGAGGTGCCGCCTAAATAAAACGGCACCTTGGTAGCAACAACCAGGAACTGAGGTAATAACGCAACCCCAGCCATGTATACAGCGCCCACCAGCGTCAAACGAGTAAGCACAGTATCTATGTATTTGGCGGAATGTTCACCCGGACGAATACCCGGGATATAAGCACCGCCACGTTTAAGGTTTTCAGCCACTTCTTTGGGGTTATACATCATGGCTGTATAAACGAAACAGAAGAGGATAATCAGCCCGGCAAAGAGGATGAAGTTTAACGGTTGTCCTGGGCCTATGAGAAGAGCAAATTCCTGAAATAGCTCACTTATTTTACCTGTAGAGCTCTGACCGAACCATTGTGCGATGGAGGCAGGAAATAGAAGTAGGCTTGAGGCGAAAATCACCGGGATCACACCCGCCATATTGATCTTCAAAGGCAGATGGCTCGTCTGCTGAGTATGGGCAAAGCGACCCTGTTGTTTTTTTGCATAATGAATGGTGATTCGGCGTTGGCCGCGCTCGATAAAGACCACAAACCACACAATTGCAACAGCCAGAATGGCAATTACCAGAAGCAACAGCCAATTGAGATCACCTTGGCGGGCGCTCTCAATCGCTTGACCGGCTGCCCGTGGCAAGCCTGCCACAATACCTGCGAAGATGAGCATGGAGATACCGTTGCCAATACCGCGCTCGGTCACCTGCTCGCCGAGCCACATCAAGAACACGGCTCCAGTCACAATAGAGGTAGTAGCAACTAAATAGAACGACATCATCGGCAAATCGGCGTAGGCCATGCCCTGTGAATGCATGCCGGCGACCATGATAAAGCTTTGTACGAGTGCCAGGCCAACCGTCAACCAACGAGTGTACTGACTGATCATGCGGCGGCCGGAGTCACCTTCTTTCTTTAACTGCTCCAGCGCGGGAACAACGGATGTCAGCATCTGCACGATAATCGAGGCAGAGATATAGGGCGTAATACCGAGCGCCAAAATACTCATACGCTCAAGCGCACCACCCGAGAACATGTTGAACATGGCAAGGATGGTGTTTTTGTTTTGATTAAATAACCGCGCTACCTGCTCCGGGTCTATGCCTGGCACCGGTATATGGGTACCAATGCGGTACACCAATATGGCCAGCAACAAGAAGCGGAGCCGAGCCCATAGCTCGCCCAACCCTTTCTGATTTGTCATAGATAATGCGTTAGGGCCAGCCATGTGTACGATTATTCCTCAACCACTACTTTGCCGCCCGCAGCTTCGATGGCCGCTTTGGCGCCTTTAGTAACAGCAACACCTGATACAGTCACAGCCTTGGTGATCTCGCCGGACAAGAAAATCTTGGCGCGTTTGATACCGGCTTGGATAACATCAGCCTCTAACAGAGTTTTCAGGGTAATTTCGTTACCGGCTACTTTATTGAGTTCATCCAAACGCACTTCTGCGCTAACGCGGCCTACACGGCTGGTAAAGCCGTATTTAGGTAAGCGTTTTTGCAAAGGCATCTGACCGCCTTCAAAACCTGGACGCGGGTTGCCGCTCTTGCGAGCCTTTTGACCTTTGTGACCGCGGCCTGAGGTTTTACCAAGGCCAGAGCCAATGCCACGACCTACACGCTTGGGCGCTTGAATGCGGCCAGGAGCTGGGCTTAAGCTATTTAGACGCATGGATTAACCCTCGATTTTCAGCATATAGCTGACTTTATTGATCATGCCGCGAACGGATGGGGTGTCTTCAACTTCCACAGTGTGGCCGATGCGACGCAAGCCCAAGCCTATCAGACAAGCTTTGTGTGCAGCCAGGCGACCGGCGGCACTTTTCGTTTGAGTTACTTTTACTAATTTCTTAGACATATTAAGTATTCCGCTTAAGACACGTCAGGTGGAGAGATTAATTCAGAATCTCGTCAACTGATTTGCCACGCTTAGCAGCTACGTATTCAGGCGAGGACATATCGGCCAGGGCTTGAAAGGTAGCGCGCACCACGTTTACAGGATTAGTTGAGCCGTAGCACTTAGCCAGTACGTTTTGTACACCCGCGATCTCTAAAACAGAGCGCATAGCACCACCGGCGATGATTCCGGTACCTTGCGAGGCTGGCTGCATAAACACTTTGGAAGCACCATGGCGGCCTTTGGTAGCGTAATGCAAAGTATCGCCGCTCAACTCAACGGTAATCATATTGCGGCGCGCCGCTTCCATTGCCTTTTGAATGGCAATAGGCACTTCACGAGCTTTACCTCGGCCAAAACCGACGCGGCCATTGCCATCACCGACTACTGTCAGCGCGGTAAAGGCGAAGATACGGCCACCTTTTACGGTTTTAGATACACGATTAACTTGCACCAACTTCTCTTGAAGGCCGTCGTTAACGCTTTTTTCTTTTTCATTAGTAGACATAGACGGCCTCTTAGAACTCTAACCCAGCTTCACGCGCGGCATCGGCAAGCGCCTTGATGCGACCGTGATAGCGAAATCCGCTGCGGTCGAATGCAACGCTGGTAATACCAGCGGCTTTCGCACGTTCAGCGATCAACTTACCCACGCTTTGGGCAGCGGAGCTGTTGCCTGTTTTCTCGACAGATATACCTTTGTCCAGAGTTGAGGCAGAAGCCAATACCACATCGCCAGTTGCCGAAACAATTTGTGCGTAGATGTGGCGAGGTGTGCGGTGCACACTCAGACGATTAACGCCTAAGCCACGAATTCTGATGCGAGTGCTGCGAGCACGGCGCAAACGCGATTCTTTTTTCTCATTCATAGTCTTAAGCCTTACTTCTTCTTAGCTTCTTTACGCAGTACGTTTTCATCCGCAAAACGCACACCCTTGCCCTTGTAAGGCTCTGGTGGACGGAAGCTGCGAATTTCAGCGGCTACCTGCCCCAACAATTGCTTGTCTGCACTTTTCAACACCACTTCAGTTTGAGTTGGAGTTTCCACCGAAACGCCGGCTGGAACTTCAAATTCAACTGGGTGTGAAAAACCAAGCGTCAAGCTAAGAGAAGAACCAGTGGCTTTAGCACGATAACCTACACCCACCAACTGCAACTTTTTCTCAAAACCTTGGCTTACGCCAACAACCATGTTGTTCACCAGTGCGCGTGTGCAACCGGCTTGAGCGCGGGCATCTTTGTCGCCATTGCGGGCCACAAAAGTCAGTACGTTTTCTTCACGCACAATTTCCACGCTGGAATGTATATTTAAATTTAATGTTCCCTTACCACCTTTTACAGTGATCGACTGACCTTGGAGCGTAACGTCAACACCGCTTGGCAAGTGAACAGGATTTTTTGCAACACGTGACATAACAATTACCTGTTAAATCTATTCATCAAAAGACAGTGCAAATCACTTCACCACCAACACCCGCTGCGCGTGCAGCACGGTCGGTCATTACGCCCTTGCTCGTAGAAACTATGGCAATACCTAAACCGCCGCGCACCGTTGGCAGGTCAGTTTTGGCAACATAATTGCGAAGACCAGGACGACTTACACGGGCAACCTCAGAAATAACAGGCTTGCCTTCGAAATATTTAAGTTCCAAGGTAATAACCTTTTTCAGGTCGTCTGAGACTTCGATGGAACCGATGTAGCCTTCAGATTGCAGAACTTTAGCTATGCTCAACTTCAGCTTAGAAGCAGGCATAGTGACAGAAAATTTTCCTACCGACTGAGCGTTACGAATTCTCGTAAGCATGTCGGCAACTGGGTCTTGCATACTCATTAATTAAATCTCCGGAATGGTAGTTTACCAGCTAGCTTTCACAAGCCCTGGTACGTCACCACGCATGGCAGCTTCACGCAATTTGTGGCGGCAAAGGCCAAATTTGCGATACACAGCATGTGGACGGCCAGTCACTCGGCATCGACGTTGAATGCGCGAGGGGCTAGCATCTCGTGGAAGTTTTTGCAGCTGCAGAGCGGCCTGCCAAATTTCACCTTCAGAAGCGGTTACGCTGCTGACTATAGTTTTCAGGGCTTCACGTTTTGCAGCATATTTTGCAACTAGTTTTGCGCGTTTGGTTTCGCGCGCAATCATGGATTTCTTGGCCATAAAATTCCCCGATTAACCTTTGAATGGAAAATTAAAGGCTTTCAGCAGAGCTCGGCCTTCATCATCATTGCGCGCGGTGGTGGATATACAAATATCCAAGCCGCGCAGGCGATCAATTTTATCGTAATCGATCTCAGGGAAAATAATTTGCTCGCTGACACCCATAGAAAAGTTGCCGCGACCGTCGAACTGCTTGGGGCTAATGCCGCGGAAGTCGCGAATACGTGGGATAGCGATGGATACCAAACGCTCCAAGAATTCGTACATTTTGTCGCTGCGCAGAGTTACTTTACAACCAATGGGCCAACCTTCGCGGATTTTGAAACCGGCGATGGATTTACGCGCCTTAGTGATAACAGCCTTTTGACCAGTAATTTTCTCCAAATCACCAACCGCAGCTTCCAACACTTTCTTGTCGCCTACCGCTTCACCCACACCCATATTAACAGTGATTTTGGTGATTTTTGGTATCTCCATCGGATTGGATAAACCCAATTCGGCCATCAGGCGCGGGGCGATTTCTTCTTTAAACTGGACTTTTAACTTAGCCATAACTCTCTCAATGCGCTTATGCGTCTACCGCAGCGCCGGTAGATTTGAAAATACGGATTTTTTTGCCGTCTTCCAGAATCTTAAAACCAACGCGATCAGCTTTTTTGGTTGATGGATTATAGATAGCCACATTAGAAGCCTGGATCGATGCTTCTTTTTCGATAATTCCGCCAGCGACGCCCGCTTGAGGATTAGGCTTTTGATGTTTTTTGACGATCTGGATACCAGATACAATCAATTTGCCATCAGACAATACTTTGTTTACTTTGCCGCGCTTGCCTTTGTCGCGGCCAGTGAGAACGATAACGTCGTCATCACGCTTAATTTTACGCATAACCGATCCTCAAAACCTCAGGCCACTTACAGAACTTCTGGCGCCAAAGAAATTATTTTCATGAATTTTTCGCCGCGCAGCTCGCGGGTAACTGGTCCAAAGATACGAGTACCTATGGGCGAGTCTTGGTTGTTGAGCAACACTGCAGCGTTGTCGTCGAACTTAATTAAAGAGCCATCAGTACGGCGCACACCGGATTTGGTGCGCACCACAACTGCTTTCATCACTTGGCCTTTTTTAACTTTGCCGCGTGGAATCGCTTCTTTAATGCTCACTTTGATGATGTCGCCGACATTGGCATAACGACGGTGTGAACCGCCCAACACCTTGATACACATCACGCGACGTGCACCGCTATTGTCAGCAACTTCCAAATAGGATTGTGTCTGAATCATTGTTTATCTCCAATACCTAATTTGAGCGCTGATTAAACCGCGGCAGCGCGCTCATCGATTTTCACTAAAGTCCAAGACTTAGTTTTTGAAATCGGGCGAGACTCTGCGATGGTAACTAAATCGCCTACTTTGCACTCGTTGTGTTCATCGTGTGCTTTTAACTTGGACGATTTGCTGATGTATTTGCCGTAAACCGGGTGCTTTACGCGACGCTCAATTAAGACAACAACGGATTTCTCCATTTTGTCACTCACTACTCGGCCGGTGAGTGTTCGTGCGGTTTTAACTTCACTCATGGTTATTTACCTGCCTTTTGTGACAGAACAGTTTTAATGCGCGCAATGGTGCGGCGGTTTTGCTTTAACAAGTGGGTTTGAGCCAGTTGTCCGGTGACAGCTTGCATACGGAACTTAAATTGCTCCTGGTGCTGCTCCAACAAAAGCGCTTTCAACTCGTCAACGGATTTTTGGCTGAGATCTTTGGCGTTCATTACATCACCGACCGTCTAACAAATGTGGTTGTAATTGGAAGTTTTGCAGCGGCAAGGGCAAACGCTTCGCGCGCCATTTCCTCTGAAACACCTTCCATTTCATACAGGACTTTACCCGGCTGAATTTGGCATACCCAATATTCAACGTTACCCTTACCCTTACCTTGACGAACTTCTAAAGGCTTCTGGGTAATTGGCTTGTCCGGGAACACACGAATCCAAATTTTACCGCCACGCTTAACGTGACGAGTCATTGCGCGACGGGCTGCTTCAATTTGACGAGCTGTCAAACGGCCGCGATCAGTCGCTTTTAATCCAAATTCGCCGAAGCTAACTTTCGAGCCGCGTTGAGCAAGGCCACGGTTGCGGCCCTTCTGTTGCTTACGAAACTTCGTACGCTTAGGTTGCATCATATGGCGTACCCCTTACTTAGAACCTTTTTTCTTTTGATTAGCTTCGACTTCTTCGATGCCGCCTATGATCTCGCCTTTAAAGATCCAAACTTTCACACCTAGGATACCGAACGTGGTTAGTGCTTCAGCGGTGGAATAGTCAATATCCGCACGCAGCGTGTGTAAGGGCACACGACCTTCTCGAGCCCATTCGGTACGAGCAATCTCAGCCCCGCCCAAACGTCCGCTCACTTGAATTTTTACGCCTTCAGCACCTTGGCGCATGGCGTTCTGAATCGCACGCTTCATAGCGCGACGGAACATAACGCGGCGCTCTAACTGTTGAGCAATGCTCTGAGCAGTTAAGGCTGCATCTAAATCTGGCTTGCGAATTTCTTCGATATTGATGTGCACGGGCACACCCATACGCTTAGATAATTCAGCGCGCAATTTTTCAACGTCTTCGCCTTTTTTACCGATCACAATACCTGGGCGCGCAGTGTGAATAGTCACACGAGCGGTGTTGGCAGGGCGCTCGATATCGATGCGGCTAACCGAAGCGTGGGCGAGTGACTTTTGCAAATACTCACGCACTTTAAGATCGATCAATAACTTATCAGCGTACTGGCCGTTGCCTGCATACCAAGTCGAAGTGTGCTTTTTAACAATTCCGAGACGAATACCCGTCGGATGTACTTTCTGACCCATAACGTCCGCTCTCTTATTTGTTGGCTACTTTGACGGTGATATGGCACGTGCGCTTAGAAATTCGGTCAGCTCGACCCTTCGCGCGCGGCTTGACCCGCTTCATGGTTAAACCTTCATCCACATAAATGGTGGATACTTTTAATTCGTCTACATCGGCGCCTTCGTTGTGCTCGGCGTTGGCGATGGCGGACTCAAGCACTTTCTTAACCAGCAAAGCGCCCTTTTTAGTGCTAAACGTCAATACATTCAGTGCTTCTTCAACACCTTTGCCGCGAACTTGATCCGCAACCAGGCGAGCTTTCTGCGCTGATAGACGTGCACCGCGTAATACTGCTGCTACTTCCATCTCGATTACCCTCGTATGCCGGTCTGATTAACGCTTAGCTTTTTTATCAGCAGCGTGACCACGATAGGTACGTGTTGCTGCAAACTCACCCAGCTTGTGACCGACCATTTCTTCGTTAATGGACACGGGCACATGCTGTTTGCCGTTATGGACGGCGATTGTTAGACCTACCATTTCAGGCAGGATCATTGAGCGGCGCGACCAGGTTTTGATGGGGCGACGATCGTTTTTCTCTACGGCGACTTCCACTTTTTTCAACAAGTGATGATCGATGAAAGGGCCTTTCTTCAGTGAACGTGGCACTGCAAATTCCTCGCTAGCTAGTTAATCGTCGCCAATTACTTGGTGCGACGACGCACAATCATGTTAGTGGTACGCTTGTTCTTACGAGTTTTATAACCCTTCGTAGGAACGCCCCATGGAGACACTGGGTGACGGCCACCCGATGTACGACCTTCACCACCACCGTGCGGGTGATCAACTGGGTTCATGGCCACACCACGAACGGTTGGGCGTACACCTCTCCAACGTGTTGCACCAGCTTTACCTAGGGAACGCAGGTTGTGCTCACTGTTTGACACTTCGCCTAAAGTGGCGCGGCAGTCAGACAGAATTTTGCGCATTTCACCGCTGCGAAGACGCACAGTAACGTAAGCACCTTCTTTGGCTACTAACTGGATGCTGGCTCCAGCGGATCGGGCCAACTGAGCACCTTTGCCAGGCTTCAATTCCACGCAGTGGATATTGCTTCCCAGGGGGATATTGCGCAGTGGCAGAGTGTTGCCGACCTTAATAGATGCAGCATTGCCGGATTCAATTTTATCGCCCGCGCTCAAACCTTTTGGCGCGATGATATAGCGGCGCTCACCATCGGCATAACATACCAATGCAATGTGAGCGGTACGGTTTGGATCGTATTCCAAGCGCTCAACAACAGCGGGAACGCCATCTTTATTGCGTTTAAAATCGATCACTCGATAGTGTTGCTTATGACCACCGCCAACATGGCGGGTGGTGATACGGCCGGCGTTGTTACGACCGCCAGACTTGCTCTTCTTCTCAAGCAAAGGGGCATGAGGAGCACCCTTGTGAAGATCGGCATTGACGACGCTTACGACAAAACGACGACCAGGAGATGTGGGTTTACGCTTAACGATAGTCATGTCTACGCACTCCTTATTCAGCAACAGCTAGGTCAAATTCTTGACCTGCTTCAAGACGGACGTAGGCTTTTTTCCAATCGCTTTTCACGCCTAAACCATGGCGAGTACGCTTAGTCTTACCTTTGACGTTTAATACCTGAACATTTTGCACCTTCACATTGAACAATTTTTCAATGGCGGTTTTGATTTCAGGCTTAGTGGCATTCTTAATGACTTTGAACACGACTTGGTTAGACGACTCTGCGATAACCGAGGTTTTCTCGGACACCACGGGCGCTAACAAGATCTTATAGATGCGCTCTTGATTCATACCAGAGACTCCTCAAGTTTTTTGAGGGCTGCCACGGTCACGACTACTTTGTCGAAACGAATCAAGCTGACAGGATCAACTGCCTGAGCGTCTCGCACGTCAATGTTGTGTAGGTTACGAGCAGCCAAATACAAATTTTCGCTCACAGCGTCGCCAACAATTAACGCATTAGTTAGATTCATTGCGTTTAATTTAACCAACAAAGATTTGGTTTTGGGCGACTCAACGTCAAATGCCTCAACCAGAACTAAGCGATCTTGGCGAACCAACTCAGACAAAATGCACTGCACAGCGGCGCGATACATTTTCTTATTTAGTTTCTGATCGAAATTGCGTGGACGAGCTGCGAACGTGGTGCCGCCCCCTCTCCACAACGGGCTGCGGATACTACCCGCACGGGCCCGACCGGAACCCTTTTGTTTCCAGGGTTTTCTGCCGCCACCGGAAACATCGGAGCGGTTTTTCTGTGCTTTGCTACCCTGACGCCCGCCAGCCATATAGGCGACGACGGCTTGATGCACTAGGTCTTGATTAAACTCTCTACCAAATGCAACGTCTGAAACACTCAGGGTCCCAGCAGCAGCACCGTTAGCTGTTGCAATATTGATTTCCACGGACGACCCCCTCGGAAATTAACCGTTTTTACGCGCTTTAACCGCAGGACGTACAATCACGTCACCACCGGGAGCACCTGGAACCGCACCTTTTATTAAAAGAAGGTTGCGCTCTACGTCGACTTTAACAATTTCAAGGCTCTGAACAGTCACGCGCTCAGCGCCCATGTGACCGGCCATTTTTTTGCCTTTGTAAACGCGACCTGGGGTTTGGTTTTGACCAATGGAGCCTGGCGCACGGTGAGAACGAGAGTTACCGTGAGTCGCATCCTGCATGGAGAAATTCCAGCGCTTGATTACGCCCTGGAAACCCTTACCTTTGGACTGACCTGTAACATCAACGATTTGACCTTCTGAGAAGGCTTCAACCGTAATTTGACCGCCAACAGAGAAAGCCTCTAGGGAATCAGCACGCAGTTCCCAACTGGAAGCACCGGCTTCAACCTGGGCTTTTTCGAAGTGACCTTTAGCGGCTTTAACGACGCGAGACGCTTTGCGAGAACCCACAGTCACTTGCACAGCTGTATAGCCATCGGACTCTAGGTTTTTAAGCTGAGTGATGCGATTGGGCTGAACCTCAATCACAGTAACAGGGATGGACGAACCATCTGCTGTAAAAAGACGTGTCATACCGCTTTTGCGGCCGACAATACCGATATTCATTTTTATGACCTCTTGGTGTACGGGGCTCTTACCCGCTATGGCCGCCCATTTCAGAGCGTTACACACCCTGTTTACAGGGCTGGCTTGGAGTTTTAACCAAGACTAATTTGAACTTCCACACCAGCTGCAAGATCCAGCTTCATAAGTGCGTCAACAGTCTTTTCAGTTGGCTCAACAATGTCTAACAGACGCTTGTGAGTGCGGATTTCGTATTGATCACGCGCATCTTTATTAACATGCGGGGAGATCAAAATGGTAAAGCGCTCTTTACGGGTAGGCAGCGGAATAGGTCCGCGCACTTGGGCACCGGTACGCTTTGCAGTTTCCACGATTTCTTGTGTGGAGGCATCAATCAATTTATGATCGAAGGCCTTCAAGCGAATTCGAATACGCTGATTCGTCATGTGAACCAAAACTCCAGAATTTTTAAAGAACTTTCATGCTGTGCCAAAACATCTAACTGGGCACCCACAAAATGGAGGCGCAATTCTATGTATGCCCCCCCACCCCGTCAAGCCTTATTTGCAATTATTTTGCCGAGCTGTGCAGGGGATGCTTTTTTCACTAACCGATCCCTGCAGCCTATTCAAAGATAAAGAAAATCAACGGCCAGAGGCGCCAACACGATCTGCACAAAAACGGCTATCGGAAAAGCTATCAGACATAAAAAAGGGGCCTGCGGCCCCCTTTTATTATTCAACGCAGAATATTAATTAAGCGAGGATTTTAGCTACAACGCCCGCGCCGACAGTACGGCCACCTTCGCGGATCGCAAAGCGCAGACCGTCTTCCATCGCAATCGGTGCGATCAGGGTCACTTTCATTTGGATGTTGTCGCCAGGCATAACCATTTCAACGCCTTCTGGCAGCTCACAGGCGCCAGTAACGTCGGTAGTACGGAAGTAGAACTGTGGACGGTAGCCTTTGAAGAAGGGCGTGTGACGGCCACCTTCGTCTTTGGACAATACGTACACTTCTGCTTCGAAATGGGTGTGCGGCTTGATGGTGCCGGGCTTGGCCAATACTTGACCGCGCTCAACTTCGTCACGCTTGGTGCCGCGCAACAAAACACCGACGTTCTCACCAGCGCGACCTTCGTCGAGCAGTTTGCGGAACATTTCAACACCGGTACAGGTGGTTTTGGTGGTGGCGCGAATGCCGACGATTTCAACTTCTTCGCCCACTTTTACAATGCCACGCTCTACACGGCCAGTGACTACAGTACCGCGACCAGAGATGGAGAATACGTCTTCGATTGGCATTAAGAATGGCTTGTCGATGGCGCGCTCTGGCTGTGGGATGTAGGAATCCAGCGCCTGTACCAGTTTGCGAACAGCGGATACGCCCAGTTCGTTGTCGTCTTTGCCTTCCAGAGCCATCAGGGCAGAGCCTGCGATGATGGGAGTGTCGTCGCCTGGGAATTCGTAGGTGTTCAACAAGTCGCGAATTTCCATCTCAACCAGTTCTAACATTTCGTTGTATTCGTCAGAGCCTACGCCGCCGCAGTCGTCAGCCAACAGGTCAGCTTTATTCAGGAATACCACGATGTAGGGTACGCCCACTTGGCGAGACAGCAGGATGTGTTCGCGGGTTTGTGGCATAGGGCCGTCAGTAGTGCCGCACACAAGGATCGCGCCGTCCATCTGGGCAGCACCGGTGATCATGTTTTTCACGTAGTCGGCGTGGCCTGGGCAGTCAACGTGGGCGTAGTGACGATCAGCTGAGTCGTATTCCACGTGTGAAGTCGAGATGGTGATACCACGGGCTTTTTCTTCAGGCGCTTTGTCGATGCCGTCAAAAGCAACCGCTTGGCCACCCCAGGTTTCTGCGCAGACG
Source organism: Cellvibrionaceae bacterium (assembly GCA_035338675.1). Taxonomy (GTDB): domain Bacteria; phylum Pseudomonadota; class Gammaproteobacteria; order Pseudomonadales; family Cellvibrionaceae; genus CAMCXE01. The sequence continues at coordinate 556 of DAOQGS010000018.1, read as the reverse complement.
CGAGTAAGAGCTGCTGTCAGCGTCGTTTTACCGTGGTCTACGTGGCCAATGGTGCCGACGTTTACGTGGGGTTTGTTACGTTCAAATTTAGCCTTTGCCATCGCCTGCGCTCCTCTGAAGGTGGGATTTGGATCTTTAAGGATAATAATGGAGCTCATGACCGGAATTGAACCGGTGACCTCACCCTTACCAAGGGTGTGCTCTACCAACTGAGCTACATGAGCATAATTCACAACACACATTTGGAGCGGGCAGCGGGAATCGAACCCGCATAGCTAGCTTGGAAGGCTAGGGTTTTACCACTAAACTATGCCCGCTTTTATTAGCCCACCCATTTAACCGGGTGACCGCCAACTCAAGCCAGGGCGTTTGAACCAAAGCGTTAAATCAGCGGGTTATGCCGAGCATCTCGACATGGATATGGTGCAGGGGGGTGGATTCGAACCACCGAAACTTTCGTGTCAGATTTACAGTCTGATCCCTTTGGCCACTCGGGAACCCCTGCGGAATATTTTCGATTTTTTATGGAGCTGGCGAGAGGAATCGAACCCCCGAC